>JANXVN010000081.1 GCA_025351645.1 Ferruginibacter sp. | reverse complement strand
TGATAAAAAAAAGTAACAAAAAAATCAAGCCCGCCCGGATGAACCCGTTCGGACGAGGCTCAAAATAAAAAGGCTGAAAAATTAAACGTTGCCCTAAAATCAACGAACTCGCCGCCAGACTCCAATACTTTGTCAACTAGTCCGGGCTCAGATAACGTTGATTTCTTAACGGTCAACATTTATTTTTCTAGCACTTTTTATTTAATGCCGTCACCAGCTTATGTTTGCGCTTGTAGTACCTATTCTATAAATTTATATTGATGGCACCTTCGTATAATTCATTTTGTCTGACAAATACAATAGCCTATGCAAAACGATAGGGAATTTCTTTATACTCTTTTAGGGTACGGTGTAACATTCCTTGTCATCTTGTCACATTTTTGATGTTTGGTATTTTCTTTGACAAGTACATCAAAAATCATAATCATGCAAAAAGGAAACATCAGGGTACAAACGGAAAACATCTTTCCGATAATAAAAAAGTTTTTATATAGCGAGCACGATATTTTTTTAAGGGAATTGGTAAGCAACGCGGTTGACGCCACCCAAAAGCTGAAAACCCTTTCTTCCATCGGCGAAGCAAAAGGCGAATTAGGCGAGCTGGCAATCACCATAAAAATCGATGCTGAAAAAAAGACACTAACCATATCCGACAAAGGTATTGGCATGACTGGCGAGGAAGTGGACAAATACTTAAACCAAGTAGCCTTCAGCGGGGCAGAAGAGTTTTTAGATAAATATAAAGGGCAAAACGAAAATAATATTATTGGTCATTTCGGTCTAGGGTTTTACTCATCTTTTATGGTAAGTGAAAAAGTAGAAGTGGTAACTAAATCTTTTAAAGAAGGTGCCACAGCAGTAAGGTGGGAGTGTGATGGCAGCCCCGAGTTTACTTTAGAAGATGCAGAAAAAGCAGACAGAGGCACTGACATTATTATGCACCTGAATGAGGAAAGCATGGAATTTTTAGAAGCACACAGGGTACAAACTGTATTGGATAAATTTTGTCGTTTTTTACCAGTGCCGATTATGTTTGAAGACAAACAAATTAACAACCCAACACCTGCCTGGACAAAAAAACCTTCTGAATTAACCACAGAAGATTATCAAAATTTTTACAAAGAATTATATCCATATAACGAAGCTCCGCTTTTCTGGATTCATTTAAATGTTGATTATCCTTTTAACCTAACGGGTATTTTATACTTCCCAAAAATCAAGCAATCTTACGAAATCCAAAAAGATAAGATACAACTATATAGCAACCAGGTTTTTGTAACTGATGAGGTAAAAGACATCGTACCAGAATTTTTGATGTTGTTGCAAGGAGTGTTGGATTCTCCGGATATTCCATTGAACGTTAGCCGTAGTTATTTACAAGGCGACCCGAATGTGCGCAAGATTAACGCCCACATCACCAAAAAAGTAGCCGATAAATTGGAAGAAATATTTAAGAACGACCGCCCTTCTTTTGAAGCAAAATGGGAGAGCCTTGGGCTGTTTGTTAAGTACGGCATGATGACCGATGATAAATTCCTTGAGAAGGCAAACAAGTTTTTGATACTGCAGGATACTGAAAGCAAATTCCACACTTTTGAAGAATATAAAATTGCTACAGAAACTTTACAGAAAAATAAAGACGGCAAGCAAGTAATATTATACACTACTGACCCGATACAGCAAGATGCTTTTATACAACAAGCTGTAGCAAGAGGTTACAAGGTTATCAAAATGGAAACAATCATTGACAATGGCTTTGTAAGCCAGATGGAAATGAAATGGGAGAACGTACAATTTGTAAGGGTGGATAGCGACATTGTTGATAATTTAATTGACAAACAAGAAGGTGGCGAAAGCGTTTTAAGCAAAGACGATGAAGCGAAGCTGAAAGAATTATTTGGCGTACAGATACCAGAACTAAATGTTACGGTAGAAGTAAAAGGATTAAGTGTTGATGCACCACCAGTAGTAGCCACCAGGCCAGAGTTTATGCGCCGCATGAAAGATATGGCTTCTATGCAAAGTGGCATGGGTGCCTTTTACGGCAGCATGCCCGATGAAGTAACGCTTACAGTTAATGGCAACCATCCTATATACAAAAATATTTTAGGCGAAGCTGTAAAGGAAAGGCAGGAAAAGCTGGTGCACAACTTAGCAGACCTTGCATTGCTTTCTCAAGGCTTGTTGAAAGGCAATACACTAACTAACTTTATTAATAGAAGCGTTGATTTGTTAAGTGCAAATTAATATCGTTTTAAGCATAACAAAAAACTCCCGCCATTGCAAAGTGACGGGAGTTTTTCGTTTGATTAAGTTCATTTATTTATAATAAAGTTTACTCCTTATTAAAAGGTGTAAACTTTATTATAAACTTATTTTAGTACCGGCAATTTTAATATAGCGGCTTCCAAATACTTCATTTCCTTCGTGTGAAATATCTCAACAAAGCCTTCTTCCTCAAATAAATCCTGGTATAATGGATTGGCATAAACAACAGTAATATCCCTTGGATATTCTTGTGCACTTTCCATAATATTATACACTACGGCACCCATTACAACTATATCAAAAGGGTTAAACAAAAAAATGCAATCCACATCTGCCGGTATCTCAAAATTCATGGCATCTTTAGTAAATACCGCATACTCCAGCAATGGAAATTTCTCTTTTGTAAGTCCAAGGTTAGCAGTTGCATCATCGCATAAATCTTTAGAAATATCAACGCCTGTAACTTTATAGGTTCCATGATGGGCAGCCACGCACAATATCCTTCCCTTGCCACAACCAATATCCAAAAAATGTTTTACAGGCTTTGAAGGCAACTGTTTTAAAAGTGTATTCAGCAATACATAACTTATGGGCATATAAATAGTTGCGTGCGATGTATCGATCCCCTTTTTTGCAAGGCTGCCTAATTCATCAGCCCCGGTTGTATTGATGCCATATTTTTTTTCGCCATCAATTTCTTGCTTTATAATAGTACTGGCAATACGCCAATTCCAATTAATGCCAAGGTAAAAAAAGTACCTTAAAAATGTAAGTGTTTTCAATATTGTGCTTTTAAACAGTTTTATCTGACGTTGCAGATAGTCGAAAGTCTATTATTTTTAACTGAATATTCGTTTCGCCGTTCCACTCATTTTCATCTAACGTAAAAACCAAATCCAACGGCTGTTTTGTATGCAATAAATCAAACTTATCAGCCAAATTAAAACCAATGCCGGTAAATATTTTATTGTTTTGTTGTTTTACCACAAAACGTATATGCAAGTCCTTAACAATTTTTGAATAGCCGGTATCTGTTACGTTGGTAGCCACAAAAGTAGGGCGCATATTCTCCGGGCCAAAAGGTTCCATCTGGCAAATAATTTTGTATAAGGAAGCCGTTATTTCATCAAAAGAAATGGAAGCATCAATAACAATTTCCGGTATCAACATATGCGCTTCGATAGATGCAGCAACGATGGCTTCAAATTTTTCAGTAAAGGCTACTACATTTTCCGGCAACAGCGACATGCCTGCCGCTGCAAAATGCCCTCCATAGCCCAGCAAATGTTCCTTACAGGCATGGATGGCTTCGTACAAGTTATAACCAACAACACTTCTGGCGCTTCCTGCCACTACATCCCCGCTACGGGTAAGTACTACTGTAGGGCGATAATATTTTTCTGTAAGCCTGCTGGCAACAATGCCAACAACTCCTTTATGCCAGTGTTCTTTATAAACAACAGTCGATTTTTTATTGACCAGTAAAATATCGTTTTCTATCAACGCTAATGCTTCGGCTGTAATGCTGCTATCAGCTTCTTTACGATCGCTATTATCGCTATGTAAAATTTCCGCCAGCCTCATGGCCTTATCAACATCTTTTTCAATAAATAATTGTACGGCTTTTTTTGCATCGTCCATCCTTCCAGCGGCATTTATGCGTGGCGCAATTACAAAAACCACATTGTTGATGGTTAACTTATTTTGTATGCCGCCTAATTTTATCAGGGCTTTTATACCAGCGCAGGGTGCATCGTTTATTTGCTGTAATCCAAAGTAAGCCATTATCCTGTTCTCGCCTGTCATGGGCACAATGTCCGCAGCTATGGCAGTAGCCACAAGGTCCAGGTAGCAAAAATATTCTTCATCGGCAATGCCAAATGTTTGTGCAAGCGCCGTCATTAATTTAAAGCCAACGCCACAGCCGCATAATTCTTTATATGGATAAGTACAATCTTTTTGTTTGGCATTTAATATGGCAACCGCATTGGGTAAAATATCATCGGGTAAATGATGGTCGCACACAATAAAATCAATACCAAGTAATTTTGCATAGGCAATAAGTTCGGTAGATTTAATGCCACAATCCAAAGAGATAATTAATGTAAAATTATTTTCCGCTGCGTAATCAATACCCAATTTACTAATGCCGTATCCTTCTCTGTACCGGTGTGGAATATAATATTCAACAAGTTCGGCATTGTGTATCTTACAAATAAACTGGTACATCGATGCTACGGAAGTAGTACCATCAACATCATAATCGCCAAAAACTAAAATTTTTTCTTTTTGATTGATAGCCGAAGATATCCGGCCAACTGCCTTATGCATATCTTTCATCAAAAACGGGTCATGCAATTCTTTTAACGAAGGCCTAAAATAATCCTTCGCTTTATCATAACTATCAATGCCACGTTGTAATAATATAGAACAAAGGCTGCTATTTATTTTGAGTGCTTGTTGTAAGGCAGTTGTGTCGTTTTTATCCGCTTTTAATATATTCCAGCGTTTTTCCATAGTATGTAGTAACCTTTATATAGTGGTACGGCTGTAAATTTACTACTTTTCAATAGCTGCTAATATTTTCTATCGGTAGTATAACGTACCAGCTCTTCTAATGCATCCCTAACTTCCGAATCTGGAAATTGGTGTAAAATTAATAAAGCTTCATCTCTATAATTAATCATCTTTTCTGCTGCATAATCAATGCCCCCATTTGCAACTACCGTATCAATCACATACCTAACTTTTTCTGCGTCTTTATTTTCATTTTTAATAATGTAGATGAGTTCTCTTTTTTTTGCTGGCGTAATTTTGTTTAAAGTATAAATAAGTGGAAGGGTAAGTTTTTTTTCTTTAATGTCGTTGCCAGTTGGTTTACCAATATCGGCTTTGCCGTAATCAAAAAGGTCATCTTTAATTTGAAAGGCAATACCAACCTTTTCTCCAAATAATTTCATTTTATTACTTATTTCTTCGTCTTTGCTTGTGCTCCATGCACCAACTGCACAAGCAGAAGAAAGTAATGAGGCAGTTTTATTGCGGATTATTTCAAAATAAATAGCTTCTTTTAAATTAAGGTTACGTGCCTTTTCAATCTGCATCAATTCACCCTCGCTCATTTGTTTTACAGCTTCAGATAAAATACGTAAATGCTCAAAATCATTGTGGTCGGTAGATAGTAGTAAGCCTTTTGATAAAAGGTAATCTCCAACTAGTACAGCAATTTTATTTTTCCAGATGGCATTAATTGAGAAAAACCCTCTTCTTTCTAATGATTCATCAACAACATCATCATGAACCAATGTGGCCGTATGCAATATTTCTACCAACGCCGCCGCTCTGTAAGTACTTTCGTTAATAGACCCATGAAGTTTGGCACTTAAAAATACAAACATTGGACGTAATTGTTTGCCTTTTCGCTTAATAATATATTTCATTATCCTATCCAGGAGAGGAGTTTGGCTTTTTACAGATTCGGCAAACTTTTTTTCAAAAGTCGCCAATTCTTCACCTATGATGTTTTTTAAGAAATCCATTATATTAAAAATATGGCAATATACTGCACTATACGCCTCATTCAAAGTAAATATTTATTTTGAATCTATTAAAGATTAAAAACATTTTAAGGAAAACAGGTATTTTATAAAGTGTAAAGTATTAGTTACAAAAAAAATATTTCAATATTTTAATAGTTTAAGCTAAATTATTCATAAAAAAATTTGTTTGGTAATTCTCACGAACTAATTTTGCATTTGAATCTCCGTATTGTATTTGAAAACAAAAAAATTTTGAAATTTAACAATCAAACAGTTATGGCAAGTAAAAAGTACAAAATAATTTTAGGGTTAGTAGCCTTAATGTCAGTCACTGCAACTTTCGCCCAGGTGGGTTCCAGTTACAGTGTGTTCGATTCCTCTGTAGTACCTTCAAAAAGGTTACCCCAACAGAATGAATTTTGGAACAACACCTACAATTTTCCAGCGAAACCACGTAATATGGTTGAAGTGGGGGTATCTGTAGGAAATATCGTTATTAGCGGAGATGTAGATTCAAAATATCCTGCTTTAGGGTTTGAAGCGCACATCCGTAAGGCATTTGGATATATTTTTTCATTACGTTTACAATATTTAAATGGCAGTCCTAAAGGAATGAACTGGCAACAGTCTCAAAATTTTGGATACAACCCTGCCTGGGTTGGTCCTAATGGTGGACATGGTGGTAATTTGACGGCCACTCAGGATTATAATGCTCCACTAAGAAGTAATGCTGGTTCTATAACTTATACTAACCCTTCTGCTCCATATGGCGGATTAGTTTACTATAATTATAAAACTCACATGCAGGATTTAAGCCTTCAAGGTCTGTTTACTTTCAACAATATTCGCTTTCATAAACAAAAAACTAGTTTCTCTATTTATGGAGGTGGTGGTGTTGGTTTTAGCTGGTATAATGTTAAGGTAAATGCGCTTGACGCCAATGGTAATAACTACTCAAAATTATTTCATGATATTGCTGCCCAATATTCAAATATTTATCAAAATAAAAAAGCAATCCTTAAAGCCCTAAAAGCTGGAATGGATAACACATATGAAACTGCCGCACAGTCTGACCTTAGCCGTCATCCTAAATTAGGACAAAATTCATTGCGCCCTTCAGCAACTTTAATTGCAGGTGTTGCTTATAAGTTGAGTACAAGGATCAACATAGCTTTAGAAGATCGCCAAACTATGGTTAAATCTGATTTGTTAGATGGACAAACTTGGCAGGAAGGTGCCTTAGGCGACCCTGTGTTATCAGGTGGCTCTGATTCTTATAATTATTTGTCTTTAGGCATTAATTTTAATTTAGGCGGAAAATCTGTTGAACCATTATGGTGGTTGAACCCATTGGATTACGCTTATGGCGAAATAAACAATCCTAAGCACATGAAATTGCCAAAACCAGTTCTGGATGATACCGATGGTGATGGTGTAACTGACCAATTAGACAGAGAACCAAACACACCTGCTGGTTGCCCGGTTGATGCTCATGGTGTAACCAGGGATACTGATGGTGATGGTGTACCTGATTGTAAAGATAAACAATTAATTACCCCTACAGAATGTCAACCAGTTGATGCTGACGGTGTAGGCAAATGCCCTCCAGCTCCTTGTTGCGCAACACTTGATAGCTTAATGGCTAATGGCGGAATCGGTAAAGCATGTGCTGGCGACTACCCAAGCCTTTCTGTAAAAGCTGCAAGCTTAAGCGCAGATACAAAAGCGCTGTTAGCTACTGTTGCATCTAAATTAAAAGATAAGCCTAATTGTACTATCACACTTACAGCATATCCTGGTGCTTCAAAATCTCAGCAATCTTTAGCAGATAAAAAATTAACTGCAGTTAAGAATTACCTTGTTGAAAAATTAGGTATTAGTGCAGATAGAGTTTCTGTTGATAAAGTAATTGATGGTGGCGATGCTAATACCATTGATATTAAATCAAACTAATTTTAATTAACTTTTTGCTCAATTATAAGCCCTTCCGATACCTCGGAAGGGCTTTTTTAGCCTTAGTTATAAGTCCGTTTATACTATAATCTTTTTCCCTTTAATATTTAGTACTAGGTTGTTTACCAAAACCTTAACGGCGAGTTTTTTGCTAAGTGATTTTAAGAACTGATTTTTGACTTTAAATCATTAATTTTGTATTTCTTTATGAATTTTATAAAATCAGCTCTGGCAGCACTTTTATTGATAGTAGCATTTTCATCCTGCAGTAAGTACGGCAAGTTGATGAAAAGTACGGACACAGAATATAAGCTTACTATGGCTGATAAATTTTATATTGAAAAAAAATATAGGATTGCACAGCAGTTATATGAAGAATTATATCCTGTTTATAAGGGAACAGACAAATTTGAAGAACTTTATTATAAAGATGCTTTTTGTTTTTTTTATTTAAAAGAATACAAAGACGCTGAGAATTTTTTTAAAGGATTTTTAGAAGTATTTCCTAATAGTACCAAAGCTGAAGAAGTTGATTTTATGCATGCTTTATGTTTTTACAAACAAGTGCCTAAAGTTGAACTTGATCAAACTAATACTACAAAGTCAATTGGGGTAATGCAAACTTTTATCTCAACGCATCCAAGATCAACACGAATTAAAGAAGCCACTGATATTATAGATAAAAGCAGGGCGAAATTAGAAGCTAAAGAATTAAGGGCTGCAGACCTCTATTATAAATTAGGGCAATTTCGGGCTGCTGCAATTTGTTACAGTAATTTGTTAGGGGATTATCCTGAATCTGTATCTGGCGATAACTACAAATTAAAAGCAGTAGCTTGTTATTATAAATTTGCCAAGCTAAGTATTTACGATAAGCAAGCTGAACGCTATGAAAAAGTGGTTACGGAATACCAGGATTTTGCAGACCGTTACCCTCAAAGCAAGCTTTTAAAAGAAGCACAGTATTATAATAATATAAGTTTAACCAACATTAAAGAAATACAAAATGAGCAAATTAAGACGACAACTCAGCGCTAGTACCAGCAATGTAGTAGAGCCTAAAAATCTTTTTGACATTAAGCAAAAAACGGGAAATTTGTACGAATCAATTGCCATTATTGCAAAACGTGCCAACCAGATAAATATTTCTATAAGAGAAGAATTGCACAATAAACTAGAAGAATTCGCAAGCCATACAGACAGTTTAGAGGAAATTCATGAAAATAAAGAACAGATAGAAATATCTAAAGCTTACGAACGTATGCCTAACCCGGCATTATTAGCTTCTCAGGAATTTATGGAAGACAAAGTGTATTTCCGTAAAAATGAAGAGGATTTATTTAGTTAAATTTTTAGCTTTATTAAGCATTGTTAAATAAGAGTTTTACTTTTAAGGACGGCAACAGCCGTCTTTTTTTATGCTGCAAACAAAAAAAATACTTTTAGGCATTTCAGGGAGCATTGCTGCATATAAATCAGCTCCACTTGTACGTTTATTAATAAAAGCTGGGGCAGAAGTTAAGGTAGTAATGACGCCTGCTTCTAAAGAATTTGTTTCCCCTCTCACACTTTCTACGCTTTCAAAAAATCCGGTTATAGCAGATCTTTCAACAAACGATGCATGGAGTAATCATGTGATGCTGGGGAGATGGGCAGATATGCTGTTGATTGCCCCTTTGAGCTGTAATTCCCTGGCAAAAATGGCACATGGGCTTTGCGATAATTTATTGTCTGCTGTTTATCTATCTGCCACCTGCCCGGTAATGGTGGCGCCTGCAATGGATGAAGATATGTGGCACCATCCAGCAACACAAAATAATATAAATATTATCCAGTCGTTTGGTAATATAGTTATTCCGGTAGAAAGTGGCGAATTAGCAAGTGGATTAATTGGTGATGGTCGGATGGCGGAACCAGAAACTATTATAAAAAAATTGGAAGGTTTTTTTTTGAATAGTAAACAACTTGCAGGTAAAAAGGTACTAGTAACAGCTGGCCCAACTTACGAAGCTATTGACCCTGTGCGGTTCGTGGGCAATCATTCATCTGGAAAAATGGGTATTGCCATTGCAAATGAATGCCAGAAAAGAGGCGCAGAAGTGACCTTGGTATTAGGGCCATCTTCCCTTCAAACTATACCCCGTATGCATGTAATAAAAGTAAGTTCTGCGCAAGAAATGTTTGAAGCTTGCACAGCTGCCTTTGAAACAATGGATATCGCAATTATGAGTGCTGCTGTTGCTGACTACACACCCGTAACTGTTGCTACAGAAAAAATAAAGAAAAACGAGGCTCATTTTTCTATCGATTTAAAAAAGACCAAAGATATTTTAAAGCATTTAGGCGAGGTAAAAAGAACCGGGCAACTATTAGTAGGCTTCGCTTTAGAAACCGAAGATGAAAAAAAATATGCTTTAAAAAAAATGGCTGATAAAAATGCCGATATGATCGTTTTAAATTCATTAAAAGATGCTGGCGCTGGCTTTGGGTTCAACACCAATAAAATAACTATTTTTGATAAAAGTGGCAGAGAATACAATTTTGATACTAAATCTAAAGCAGCAGTGGCAATTGATATAATAAACACCCTTATTAAATTATAATATGCATTTTATTAAACTGTTATCCGGCTTATTTTTTTTATTATTTGCCAACAAGGTTGCTGCGCAGGAATTAAATGCACGCATAACCGTAAACGCAAGCCAGGTTGGTACTAACGTAAATAAAAATACTTTTTCAACATTACAGGTAGCCCTTAACAATTTTATAAATAACCGTAAATGGACCACCGATAATTTTTTGCCTAATGAAAAAATTGATTGTAACTTTTTATTGACTATTTCACCCGGTGACGAGACTGATGTTTATAAGGCTACTCTAACAGTACAAGCCGGGCGGCCAATTTTTAATTCTTCTTATTTATCACCAATTATCAATTACCAGGATCAGGATATTGTATTTAAGTATGTGCAATACCAGCAACTGGAATTTAATGATAACAGGGTTTCAGGCACTGATGCGCTTATATCCAACCTGACAGCCATCTTTGCCTATTATTCTTATATGATAATTGCGTATAATTACGATTCCTTCACACAACGCGGAGGTGTGCCTTATTTTCAAAAAGCTCAAAATGTAGTTAACAATGCACCAGAATCACGAGGTATAGCGGGTTGGAAGCCTTTTGATGGGGCCCATGCAACCCGTACCCGGTACTGGCTGGTAGAAAATATGCAGAATACCCGGTACGCAGTGATGCATGATATTTATTACAATTATTATAGAAAGTCCCTGGATAAAATGTTTGAAGATGATGCCGCCGCCAGGGCAGAAATGCTAAATGTATTGAACCTGCTTACCAATTACAATACAGATAATATAAATACGATGGCTAACCAGTTTTTCTTTCAGGGAAAGGCTACTGAATTGATTAAAGTTTTTTCAAAAGCACCACCGCAGGATAGGGCAAGGGCATCTGAATTATTGCAGAAAATGGACCTCACCAATTCCGGCAGGTATAAAGATGAAATGAAATAATGAGGGTTGTAACGATAGTAATATTGATTTGTTTTATTGCCGGCTGTAAAAATGAAGATGGGCTACCAGCCGGTATATTAAAACGAGATAAAATGCAGTCCGTATTTTTTGATGTAATACAGGCGGAATCATTTACTGCTCAATACCTTAAAAGGGATAGTACCAAAAACCTCTTGGTTGAAGATGCGAAATTGCAGCAAAAAATATTTGCAGTACATAAAATAACAAAAGAAGACTTTTATAGCAGCTATAGTTATTACGCTTCACATACAGATTTAATGCGTAGCTTACTGGATAGCATTACCACAAAAGCAGAGAGGGAGAAATATGCCGTTTTATATGCAAAGCCCTTAAAGCCAATGCCAGTGCGTATTTTATTGGTGCCATTGCCTGCAGCAACTTTCCCGAAATTGTTCCCGATGCCAATTCCATCAGTAGTGCAGCAGTTAACTATAACACCGCCTCCGGTCACTATAGTACCTTTGCCTGCGCCCACAATAGTACCATCTCCATTAAAAAATGTAAAGCCAATTATTCCTCAAAAGCCATTTTTAAAACCTGTAAAGCAAAAGCCGCAACAACCCATATTATAACAAAAGCTATCTATTATGAATAAAGTTTTTGATAATGCAGCCACCGCCATTGCTGATGTGCAAGATGGCGCAACAATAATGCTCGGCGGTTTTGGCTTGTGTGGCATCCCCGAAAACTGTATTACGGCTATCGTAAAAAAAGCAACTAAAAACCTAATCTGCATATCTAACAATGCAGGCGTAGACGATTTCGGCATTGGTTTGATGCTGCAGCAAAAACAAGTAAAAAAAATGATAGCCTCTTACGTTGGCGAAAATGCAGAATTTGAAAGGCAATTACTAAGCGGCGAACTAGATGTTGAATTAATACCACAAGGCACATTGGCTACAAGGTGCATGGCTGCGGGCTATGGTATGCCCGCAATATTTACGCCAGCCGGCGTTGGCACAGAAGTAGCCATTGGCAAAGAAGTACGCACTTTTAATAATAAAGAATATTTACTGGAATACGCTTTTGATGCAGATTTTGCATTTGTAAAAGCATGGAAAGGCGATACCGATGGCAACCTTATTTATAAAGAAACCGCCCGTAATTTTAACCCGTTAATGGCTATGGCAGGCAAAATAACAATAGCCGAAGTGGAAGAACTGGTGCCTGCCGGAGAGCTTGATGCAAATAACATACATACGCCCGGCATATATGTACACCGTATTTTTCAAGGCTCCGGTTATCAAAAAAGGATTGAGCAGCGTACAGTAAGAAAAACCTAGTGTCAATAACAGCCTGATAACAATGTAAAACCACAATTTAGTCAGGTTGTCAAAATACATTTTTTTGACCGGGCCAATACAGCAGCAATGTGCAAAATTTGTGGCGTCGCACTCTTTTACAGTTGTTATTACAATGCCGTTAAGTTAAGGATTAAAATGTTTGTCTTTACCTCACCCTAACCCTCTCCAAAGGAGAGGAAAGGTCTTAACTTAACGGCATTGGTTGTTATTAATTAATCTTTTACCACTATGTTTGGGGCGTATCCTCATCTCACAATTAGCCAAACAATAATATTTCAATAAAAATATATGCTAAACAAAAACCAAATTGCGCAACGGTTAGCAAAGGAGTTAAAAGACGGCTATTATGTAAATCTCGGTATTGGCATACCTACGCTGGTAGCTAATTACATCCCTGCAGGGATAAAAGTAACCTTGCAAAGCGAGAATGGTTTGCTGGGCATGGGCGCTTTTCCATTGGAGGGAGAAGAGGATGCAGACCTTATCAATGCAGGCAAGCAAACAATTACAACCTTGCCCGGCTCATCTTTTTTTGATAGCGCCATGAGCTTTGGGATGATACGTGCCGGCAAAGTAGACCTGACAATTTTAGGTGCCATGGAAGTAAGCGAAAGAGGCGATATAGCCAATTGGAAAATACCCGGCAAAATGGTAAAAGGCATGGGCGGCGCCATGGACCTGGTGGCCAGCGCAAAAAATATTATAGTCGCCATGATGCACACCAACCCAAAGGGCGAATCGAAATTATTGCCGAATTGTTTATTGCCGCTTACTGGCATAGGTTGTGTAAAAATGATAGTCAGCGATTTGGCAGTACTAGCTGTAACACCAGAAGGCTTTAAATTATTAGAAAGGGCACCAGGCGTAAGCATAGAAGAAATAAGGGCCAAAACAGCAGGAAAGCTAATTGTAGATGGCAGCATTCCGGAAATAGAAATATAGCTGGTATTGAAAAGCAGCCTAGCTAGACTCAAAGAAAGGTTCTTAACTCTGCTGATCTTTGAGTGTAAATAAATTCGAAAACTCTTAGAACCCACCTTTGGAAGGCAGGGAGCCTGCTAAAAAGCGTTTAATCGCCTTTTTTATGCAGTATTTAAAAAGTATATTGCAATCTCTAAACAATTATTCATGAAATATCTTCCCCTCAAAGCTGAACTATTTATCCAAAACCGCAAACGTTTTGTAGAGAAAATGGATAAGGCAGCTATTGCAATTTTTAACAGTAATGATGAGCTGCCGACCAATGGGGATGCTATACACAAGTTTAAACAAAATGCAGACCTGGTATGGCTTACAGGCATAGAACAGGAAGACACTATGCTGGTGTTGTTTCCAGATAACCCAGACCCAAAGTACAGGGAAGTCTTGATATTGACAAGGCCCAACGAACTAAAAGAAAAATGGGATGGGCATCGTTTAAGGGCCAATGAAGCAACTACTATTTCAGCCATTAAAACAATAGTTTGGCTGGATTTACTGGATGGCTTTTTGCAGCCATGGATACATTTATCAAATACCATCTACCTCAATACCAACGAAAACGACCGTAAAAATAACCTGGTGCCGGTAAGGGATTACCGTTTTGCGGCAATGATGAAAGAGCGTTACCCGCTGCACCAATACAAGCGGAGCGCAGTTATCCTAAAAGACTTACGGGGTATAAAAACGGTAATGGAAGTAGAAGTAATACAGAAGGCGGTGGATATCACAGAAACAACATTCAGGCGTTTGCTTACCTTTATTAAGCCCGGTGTAATGGAGTATGAAATTGAAGCAGAGTTAGTACACTCTTTTTTATCGCAAAGGGCTACTGGAGAGGCTTACGGGTCAATATTAGCCAGCGGCGATAGGGCACGTACCCTGCATTATGTAGAAAATAACCAGGAGTGTAAAGATGGGGAGTTGATACTGATGGATTTTGGTGCCGCCTACGGAAATTATAACGCCGACCTTACCCGTACCGTACCAGTAAATGGGAAGTTTACCAAACGGCAAAAAGAAGTGTACAACGCCTGCCTGCACCTGCATTATTATGCGGCGGGTATTTTAAAGCCAGGCATCAGCCTGCTGGATTATACGGAGAAAGTAGGCGATGAAGCAACCAGTATTTTTCAAAAAATTGGCTTGCTTAAAAAAGAAGATGTAAAAAATGAAAACCCTGATAACAGGGCTTATAAAAAATATTTATACCATGGCATATCCCATCATCTAGGTATTGATGTGCATGACCTTGGCACCAAGACGGAACCCATAAAAGCAGGTATGGTATTTACTATTGAGCCAGGCATCTATATCGAAGAAGAAAAAATGGGCATAAGGATTGAGAATAATTTCTGGATAACAAAGAATGGCAATAAAGACCTGATGAAAAATATTCCAATAACGGTGGATGAGATAGAAACCTTAATGAAAAATCGATAACCAATAATGAAAAAACAAATCCCTAATTTATTTACACTGCTCAATTTAATGTTTGGGTGCATAGCCATTGTTTTTGCATTGCAAAATGGCATAGACATCGTGTACTCAAAAGAAGGCGAGCAATTTATAAAGCTTAAAGAAAATATTTGCCTTGCATCTGTATTTATAGCAATAGCCGCCGTGGTAGACTTTTTAGATGGCTTTGTGGCCAGGATAATGGATATACCCACAGAAATGGGCAAACAATTAGATTCGCTTGCAGATGTAGTAAGTTTTGGCGTAGCACCAGGTATTATTTTGTACCAGTTTTTAAGGATGGGCTTTATAAAAGATTCCGATGGCATTGAGGCTTCGGCAATGTTTTTAGTACCTGCATTTATTTATACCTGCGCTGGCGCTTATCGCCTGGCACGCTATAATTTAGATACCAGCCAGGCATTTGGCTTTAAAGGCGTACCCATACCAGCAGCGGGTTTGGTAGTGGCATCGCTGCCTTTAATTTACTGGTACGGTAGTTCGGATTTTATTTACAACCTTATCTTAAACAAGTGGTTCTTATATGCGGTCATCATTTTATTAAGCTGGTTAATGGTGAGCAAACTGCCCATTATGGCAATGAAATTTAAAGATTACAGCCTTAAAAATAACATGCCTAAAATAATATTGGTAGTAATTGCACTTCTAGCCGCTATTTTATTGAAGTGGCTGGCAGTACCGGTTACTTTCATTGCATACATTATTTTATCTTTGGCGCTTAAAAATAAAACTACAACATGATCTTCACTGCACAGGTTAAAGTAATGCCACTAAAAGAATTGTTAGATCCACAGGGAAAAGCGGTAATGGGCGGCTTAGCCAACTTAGGCCTAAGCGGCATCCAGGATGTACGCATTGGTAAAAATATCTCACTTCAAATAGAAGCAACTACGGCAGATGCCGCTAAGCAAATTGCGGAAGAAGCTGCAAAAAAACTATTGTCTAACCAGGTAATGGAAATGTTTGAAATTACAATTGGCTAATTAGCTAATTCGCTGATATGCTAATTTGCTAATTAACAGCCCGCTTGTACGAAGTCTAATAGCTACTGTAAATCGGATTAGCTGATGTGCTAATTTGCAACGGGACAGACGGCTTCTACAAAGTCGGATAGCTATTGCGAATCGAACAAATTAGCACATCATCGAATTAGCAGATTAGTACATTATCAAATTAGCTAATCAGCACATTAACAAAAACATGCTTTACATCATTCCCACGCCCATTGGCAATCTGGCAGATATCACTTTCCGGGCAATAGAAATTTTAAAGTCTGTTGATTTAATTTTAGCAGAAGATACCCGTACATCGGCCGTATTGCTGCAGCATTACCAGATACAGAAACCTATAACGCCGTACCATCAGCACAACGAGCATAAAATAATCCATCACTTAACAACGCAATTACAAGGCGGCAAAACAATGGCATTGCTTACAGATGCAGGCACGCCCGGCATAAGCGACCCAGCCTTTTTACTGGTAAGGGAATGTGTAAAGCAAGATGTACGGGTAGAATGTTTGCCAGGTGCCACAGCCTTTGTACCAGCACTTGTAAATAGCGGGCTACCCATCAGCAGTTTTTGTTTTGAAGGTTTTATGCCATTAAAAAAAGGGCGGCAAACTTTTTTAAAAAAGATGGCGCTGGAGCCCAGGACGATGGTTTTTTATGAAAGCCCCATGCGGCTGGTAAAAACTTTAAACGATTTTATTGAATACTTTGGCGCCGATCGCCAATGCTGCGTAAGCCGTGAACTAACCAAAAAGTTTGAGGAAAATAAAAGAGGCACCTTGCAGGAAGTACACGATTACTTTAATGCAAAGCCGGTAAAGGGCGAAATAGTAATAGTGGTGCAGGGTTTGCCAGATTAAAACATTTTTCTTTTAACATTATTGAGCAAGCTAAACGTACGCTTTTAGCGAAATTTGCAAAAATTCCAATTAAGATGAACAAAGCTTTTATTTTCTTTTCTTTATTGATGGCTTCTTTAACTACCATTGCGCAGCCAGGCCGTTGGCAACAAAGGGTAAAATATACCATGGATATCAACATGGATGTAACTACTAATAGGTTTACCGGCAAGCAAAAATTAGCTTATATCAATAATTCGCCCGATGTTTTATCGAAACTTTTTTACCACCTTTATTTTAATGCCTTCCAGCCAAACAGCAGCATGGATGTGCGTAGCCGAGAGTTAGGCAAAACGTTGCTTGGCGCCAGGCAGCAGCAAGATTGGGATGCAAGGGTAAAAGATAGGATAAGCAAATTAACTGATAGCGAAATCGGTTACCAGAAAATCATCTCCCTAAAAATTAACGGCATTGCCCAGCCATTTAAATACCACGAAACTATTGTAGAAGTTGATCTTACTAAAGCCATCGCCCCAACATCCACTGTTATTATCGATATGGAATTTGAAGCGCAGGTGCCTTTACAAATACGCCGCAGCGGAAGGGATAACCCTGGTACAGGCGTACGGTACAGCATGAGCCAGTGGTACCCTAAATTATGTGAATACGATTATGAAGGCTGGCACCCAACACCTTATGTAGCCCGTGAATTTTACGGCGTGTGGGGCGATTTTGATGTGACTATAAATATTGATAAAACATACAAATTAGGAGGCACAGGCATGTTGCTGAATGCGGCAGAAATTGGCTGGGGATATGATATGCCCGGCACAGAATTAAAACCATCTGCGAAGCAAAAACGTAGCTGGCATTTTACAGCCACTAATGTGCACGATTTTGTTTGGGCGGCAGATCCTGATTATAAGCATTTGGTACGCAAGATGCCCAGCGGCTTATTACTAAATATTATTTATAAAAATAAAGAAAACGACCCTGCAAACGATACTGCGTGGAATACCGTAGGCAATGCAGCCGTAGCGGTGCTGCCCTTTATTGAAAATAAGTTTGGTAAATACCCTTACCCGCAATATTCGTTTATACATGGCGGCGATGGTGGCATGGAATACCCAATGGCTACCTTATTAAATAATCCAGGACTTGGAGGTGTTTTTCATGAGTGGATGCATAGCTGGTACCAGATGATGCTGGGCTCCAATGAAAGCATGTACGCCTGGATGGACGAGGGCTTTACAGATTATGCGTCGGGATTGGTGCAGGGTTATTACAGGGACAAAGTTAGCAGGGTAATGGGAGCTGCTAATCCGGCTTACATAAAAGTGCTGGATTCTGTTGCTGCATTGTTGCCGTCAGAGCATTTCGGCAGCTACCAATCTTATTATTCATTGGCAAAAAGCGGTTATGAAGAACCGCTAACCACACATGCCGACCACTTTGAAACTAACTTTGCCTACGGCGCCGCAGCGTACTCCAAGGGATGCGTTTTTATAGAGCAACTGGGCTACATTGTGGGCACCGCAACAAGGGATAAAATATTATTAGAGTACTATAAGCAATGGCGTTTTAAGCATCCTAATGCAAGCGATTTTATAAAATTATCCGAAGATGTAAGTGGTATAAAGCTGGACTGGTATAAGGAATATTGGTGCAGCACTACAAAAAAAATTGATTATTCTATTGATAGTTTATGGGAAGAAAACGATGTATCAATAATCCGCTTAAAAAGGATAGGGCAAATGCCAATGCCAGTCGATTTAAAATTGACATTTAAAGATGGCACTACCGAAATGCACTACATACCGCTCAACCTTATGTATGGAGAAAAACCAGCCGATGATAAGGAAGGAAAAAGAGTAGTGCATGAAGAATGGAGATGGACACACCCAACGTTTAATGTTCAATTTAAGCACAGGCTTACCGATTTGAAAAAGGTAGAAATAGACCCGTCAAAAAAGATGGCAGATGTAGACCAGCGCAATAATATTTTACAGCTTAACTGGTAATTTGCTGGCTTTACCAGCACTTTAAATTATAGCGACAAAGCATTTGCCTTGCCGCTTTTTACTTTTATATTAATATTAAAATGGAAATAACCGTACGAAGGATAGAATTGCAAGATGCACCAATACTTGCCAAAATTGGGCGGCAAACTTTTTATGATACGTTTATAGATACCTGTACACCCGCAGATATGGACCTTTTTTTAGAAGAAAATTTTAACCTGCTACAGGTGCAAAACGAACTAAGCAATCCGGATTCCTTTTATTTTTTTGCTGAAGTTAATGGCAAGCCAGTAGGTTACCTGCAGTTTATGGAAGATTATAGCGGGTTGCCTTTAATAAAGCAATGGAAGGCCCTAGAGTTAAAAAGGCTATATGTCGTAAATGAATACCATGGCAAAGGCATTGCCCAAAAACTAATGGATTTATTTTTATTATTTGCGCAGCAAAATAAGTATGAAACTGTGTGGCTGGGTGTTTGGGAAAATAATTTTAAAGCGCAAAAATTTTATGGCAAATATGGCTTTGTAAACTCTGGCCATACGCACGATTTTCCTATTGGAGAAACACCACAAACCGACCTGTGGTACTGGAAATTTTTATAAAAGCTGGTTGTTTTAAGGGAAGTTTTTTTATTGCGGCCAACATGTTTGCTTACCTGCCGAAAAATTTATTGACAGCTTGTATGCGGTTGCCAACGTGCAGCTTCTCGTAAATATGGTACACATGCTTGCGCACCGTTTGCGAGCTGATGAATAACTCTTCCGCAATCTCTTTGTATAATAAGCCTTTAGATAAGGCTACCAATATTTCTACTTCTCGTTTTGTAAGCATATCCAGCGAATCGCTGGTTACAGCAACAGCAGGCTTGTTTTTAAAAGCTGCTACTACTTTATTAGCTATTTGGCTGCTCATAGGTGCGCCGCCTTCGTATAATTCTGTAATGGCAGTCAATAATTTATCCGGGGTGGTTTTTTTAAGGATGTAACCACTGGCACCGGCACTTAGCGCTTCAAATATTTTTTCATCCTCTTCATAAACAGTACACATCATAAACAACATTTCCGGGTAAAGCTCCTTTAATACTTTAACGCATTCTATGCCATTTATGCCACCCAAATTAATATCCATTAAAACAACAGCAGGGTTAAGCGTGGGTAATTTAGTAAGTGCCTCTTCGCCATTTATGCAAGATCCGGCAAGGGTGTAGCCCACACCTGAGTTAATTATTTGTTCCAGCGCCTGGCGTATGTCGCTGTTATCTTCAACTATCGCTACTGATATACTCATAGTGGTGCAAAGATTGTAAAAAAATAATATAATTCTATACCCTATAGTGGTAATTTTTCAAACTAAAACATGTAACTAAAGTGCTACGTGCAATAAAAACTTTTCTTTAAAAAATGGGGTAGTAAATATTTTTTCTACTTCCCAAACCCTTGGCCTGCAGTTACTTTCAAATATTTCTTTAGTAAGGTCGCCGCCTTTAAGGCATATAAGCCCGTTGGGCGATACGCCCTTTTTTAGCAACGGCTTGCTCCACCACCAAAGGTCTTTTAACGGTGCCACAGCACGAGAAACTACTACATCAAACTTCCTGTTTTTAATATCTTCTGCCCTGGTATGCTGAGTAGTTACATTAGTTAAGCCGATGGCCGCAGCAATTTCAGCGGCTACTTTTAATTTTTTATTAATACTGTCAACTAAATGAAATTGTGTATCCGGAAAAAAGATGGCTAGTGGTATTCCAGGAAAACCACCACCACTGCCCAGGTCCATTATTTCTGTGCCTTTCTTAAATTCAAATTGGGTAGCAATAGCTAGGGAATGCAACACATGGTGCTCATAAAAATTATCCATATCCTTGCGGGATATCACATTTATCTTTTCATTCCACTCGGTATATAAATCTTTTAGGGCAGTAAGCTGCTGCAATTGGGTGGTGGTAAAGTCACTAAAATAGGTTGTCAATTCTTCCATAAAAAAATAATTATAATAATGTTGTTTACTGCTTCGGCCAAGTTTATTTCTTTTTTGTCCGGGCTAATACAGCAGCTTTGTGCATCTTCATTGGCCCGTCCGAATGGCAGCCGGGCGGACATCGCACTCTTGTACTTTATCTCTTTATTGAACGTGCCCTCAATGCGCAATAGTATTAGTTGCCTGTTGCATTAAGCCATCAAACACTAATATCAATTCCAAACTGGCTTTGGCTTTTTAATTAACGCAACAGCAAATATCAGGTAATAAAAAAACATCCAAATATCAAAAAATAAAAAGAAAGGGTAGAGGTCTTTTTCATTCAATTTTTTCATAGCAGGATAAAAAATAAAAGCCTGCGTAATAAAACGGATACCAAAAACAGCCAGCGATAATTGCCAGTTAAAAAAAATAACGCTAAGTGCCAGTAACGGGTAAAACAAAAAATGAGATAAAGAATAGGTGCCTAATAAAAATTTGTGCAATGGCTTGTAATACTTGCTGGTAGTATAATGGCGTTTTTTTTGCTTCATCCATTTAGCCCAGGTGCTTACAGGTTCGCTTAAAGTAAAAGTTGCTTTATTAATATTTATTTTGGTGTTAGTTTTAGTTGCGGCCATATTTATAAAAAGGTCATCATCCCCGCTAGGGATATTATTATGGGCCGAAAAACCATTGTGCCTGTAAAAGATGGTTTTCTTATAACTTAAATTTCTGCCAACGCCCATATACGGTATTCCCGCCAATGCATAAGTAAAGTATTGCAGCGCTGTATGAAAGGTTTCCCACCGCACCAGTTTATTCAGTATCCCTTTCTTTTTATGATAAGCGCCATACCCTAAAATAATCTCCGTATCGTCATCATAAGTTGCCATCATGTCGTTTATCCAATGTTCCGTTGCAGGCACGCAATCAGCATCCGTCAGTAAAACAATATCATGTTTAGCCGTACGTATGCCAATGCTTAATGGATACTTTTTCCCATTAATTAATTTGGCTTCCTGCTTTAACTCAACCACATTTAATTGCGGATAAGTTTTTTTAAACTCTTCCAGTAGATATTTACTGTCATCAAACGAATTATCATCTACCACAATTATTTCGTGGGTTGCAGTGTAATCTTGTACCAGTGAACCAATTAGGTTTTTGGCAAGGTTGGCGGCTTCATCCCTGGCACAAATAATAACAGATACTGCTTGTGGGTGCAGCACAGCCCTGGCAACTTTATTATAAAAATTTAAGCGGACAAAGAAAAAAAGGTAATAAAAAACTTGGATTAACGTAACGGCACACAGGGTTGTAAAAATAATGCTATGCCAATGCATTAGTAGTTGGTTAAGGTTCATACCAGCAAAAGTAATGCTTACAAAAATTACTTGTACTATCGGCAGCCTATTAATGCAACATTAAGCTGTTAATACTATTGTTTTCAAATTATATTTGCATCCCGTACGCCTCAAAGCTGTACGGTTTTTTTTATGGCAGCACTTTCATTCGAACTCCAGCATACCGATACGGTTACAAAAGCCCGCACAGGAAAAATTACTACCGATCATGGCGAAATACTAACACCGATTTTTATGCCCGTTGGTACAGTTGGTAGCGTAAAAGCAGTAACGCAGCAACAATTAGTAACCGAAGTAAAAGCACAAATAATTTTAGGCAATACTTACCACTTGTATTTACGCCCCGGGCTGGAAGTTTTAGAAGCCGCCGGTGGGCTGCATAAATTCAATAGCTGGCATAACCCTATATTGACCGATAGTGGCGGCTACCAGGTTTTTTCGCTCGCTAATAATAGAAAATTAACGGAAGAAGGCGCATTATTCCAAAGCCATATCGATGGCAGCAAGCACATGTTTAGCCCGGAAAAAGTGATGGATATACAGCGCATAATTGGCGGCGATATTATTATGGCTTTTGATGAATGCCCACCATACCCGAGCGATTATGCCTACGCCCAAAAAAGCATGGAGCTAACACACCGATGGCTGGATAGGTGCTTTGCCCGGTTAAACGAAACCCCTGATAAATATGGCTATTCGCAAAATTTATTCCCCATTATACAAGGCAGCACTTATAAAGATTTACGGACAGCCTCGGCAGAATTCATCGCCTCAAAAAATGCTACCGGCAATGCTATTGGCGGCCTTAGCGTAGGCGAGCCCATGGAAATGATGTATGAGTTTACAGAGCATTGCTGCGATATTTTACCTGCCGATAAGCCACGTTATTTAATGGGCGTAGGCACCCCCTGGAATATTTTAGAGTGCATAGAAAGAGGCGTAGATATGTTTGATTGCGTTATGCCTACCCGCAACGGCCGCAATGCTATGTTATTCACCAGCAAAGGCGTAATAAATATTGATAATAAAAAATGGGAGAAAGATTTTTCACCAATTGATGATAGCATCGATTGCGCCATGAGCCAGTATTACAGCAAAAGCTATCTGCGCCACCTGATGAAAAGCAAAGAATATTTGGGCTTAACCATTGCCAGCGTGCACAACCTCGCATTTTATCTCTGGCTTGTTGCACAAGCCCGCAAGCATATTGAAGCAGGTAATTTTAAGAGTTGGAAAGAAGAAATGGTGGTGGTGTTGCAGCAGAGGTTGTAGTAAGAATAAGACATCTTAATTTTATGTGCGACTTAAGTACGAGTACCATTAAAAAATTTTCAAGCTAAAGGGCATTAAATAGGTATCTCAAGCTTATGACCATTGATCTTTATAGTTTGTAGAAATTAATATTTTCTTTGTTTGTTGTTTGCAATCTGCAAACAAACAGTGAAGTTGATTTTTATTAAATTATTTGATATTTGTAGCCTAAAAATTCCACTCCTTCACAATAATTCACTTTTGGGCAACGTATAATTTACATTTATCTTTAAAATAAATAAATTACCCTTTATTATGAAGCAACAATTTTTTTACCTGTTGATGGCTTTTTGTTTGCCAGCAGTACTATTTGCCCAAACAACACCGCCCGCTGCAATGAACCTGCCTAAAGATGCACCTGTAAATGTTAGCATTGCAGATGCTAAAAGTGGCAATATGCTTAGCGGCGAAATTGTGGTATTTAAAAGCCGGGCAAATGCAACAGAGTTCCAGGGCTTAAGCGATAGCACAGGGAAATTTGCTTTAAGGTTGCCTAATGGTAGTAAATACGATATTTATATTTTAGGCTTTCATGATTCTACCAGTTATACAGTGCTGGATATACCTATGCTGAAAGATAACCAATATTATAAAAAACCTTTTGTGGTAGATATACAATTTGAAGCCCCAAAATCTTTTGTGCTGGATAACTGTACGTTTGAAACAGGTAAGGCAACCCTGCAGCCAGAAGCGTATAAAGTGGTTGATGAATTAGTAGACTACCTCAAAAGAAAAGAAGATGAAAAAATAGAACTAGGCGGCCACACGGATAATGTAGGCAAGGCAGAAGCTAACCTGGTATTATCCACTGCTCGCGCAAATACAGTACGGGCCTATCTATTAGAAAAAGGCATTGCGCCGGAAAGGATAACAGCAAAAGGCTACGGCATGACGATGCCCGTTGCCGAAAACACCACCGCTGAAGGCAGGGGGCTCAACAGGCGAACCGAAGTGAAAATACTGGAATAAAATTTTTATGATAATAACAAAGGGGCAACCAGCAATGGCAGCCCCTTTTAAGTAGCACTAATAAAATTTCACAATACTTTGCCCTACACATTTTACAGCCTGCTGCTTTTAAGCTAGTTTTGCACCCAACAGAAAATGAAAATAATAGACAAGCACATACTGAAGAGTTTTTTGGTAACTTTTGTTTTTTGCATCATACTTTTTACACTAATAGTAGTTGTGATTGATACGAGCGAAAAAACCGATGATTTCGCAAAATCTCAATTATCGTTTTGGGCAATTGTAACCCAATACCACTTTGGCTTTATACCGCGTATCGATGCCATGCTTTTTCCCCTTTTTGTTTTTATAGCCGTTATTTTCTTTACCTCAAAAATGGCAGAGCGTACGGAAGTAATTGCCATACTAAGCAGTGGCGTAAGCTTTCGTCGTTTTTTAGTGCCTTACTGGATAGGTAGCATATTTCTTGCCAGTATATTATGGCTAGGTTATCAATTTGTGCTGCCAAAGGCAAATACATTATGGGGGGTTTTTCAGGCAAAGTATGTCGATAATAATTTTGGCGGCGCCGATAATAAATCGTTTATCCAAAACTACTATTTTCGAATGGATACCAATACGTATGCCGGGCTGCGCAGTTACGACACTGCCAATAAACTAGGCACCAATTTTTTTATACAACAATTTAAAAATAACGACCTGGTGTACAACCTGCGCTGCGAAAACATTAGCTGGGATACCGCCTCAAAAAAGTGGAAGCTTACTAATGTGCAGGAACGCCGTTTTACCGGCGATAAAGAAACCCTGCTGCATAAGCCTACCTTACTGATGAATTATAATTTTAAGCCTGTAGACCTTAGCCGTGATGAATATTTAAAAGATAGGCTACCAACACCCGAATTGGACCACTTAATAAAAATGGAAGAGTTAAGAGGTTCTGAAGGCATAAATGCATTACTGGTAGAGCGTTACAACCGCGATGCCATACCAGCATCTGTTATAGTGCTAACTATTATTGGCGCAACGCTTGCGTCCCGTAAAGTCCGCGGTGGCAGCGGTGCTCATTTAGCGGTGGGCGTAATATTAAGTGTTACCTATATCCTCTTTAGCAGGTTTTCGTTGGTATTCGCCACAAAAGGAAGTTTTACACCCTTCCTTGCCGCCTGGATACCCAATATACTCTTTGGCTTTGTAGCGTATTATTTGTACCGAAGGGTAGCAAGATAAAATCTGTTTTTTGTTTATTGTTTTTTCTATGCGTAGTGCCTGCCTTCATTATCAATTATCAATCATTCAATTATCAATTATTAAGTTAGTCCCTGCTAAATCAGATGATTTTTTAACGGCTTTGCTCCTTAGCGTTTTTGTGAGAAACTAAGGTATAATAGTAATAATCCCAGTATCAGCCAACCATTCAGCCATACGTTGTGGCCAGTTACTAATAGATTTTAGTTTAGACCGCTTACCCATATTAAACGCATGGTCACCCTGTGCAAACAAGTGCATTTCAACCTTAGCTTTAGCCTTTCTATATAAAGCAGTAATTTGTAAAAGCGGTTCAGAACAACAGGCATCATCGTTAGCTGCTGCCATAAACAGGGGAGGCGTACTGGTTGTAAGGCTATCAGGCACAGCCAATGGGCCAGGGTAAATGAGCACAACAAAATTTGTTTTGCAAGGGATATTGTCGGTGCTATCTGCCTTTACCAATTTTTCTTTAGGCTTATCAAATGCAACCCAGGCCGCCAATTCGCCACCGGCAGAAAAACCTACAATGCCAATTTTACTGGTATCAATATTATAAGTGGCAGCTTGTTGCCTTACCATCCGCATAGCACGGCGCCCATCCTGCAAAGTATTCTCAACTGTGTAAGGCGATTTATCTTGCCTGAACAAACGGTACTTCAAAACAAATGCAGTTACGCCAATACTATTAAAATAAGCAGCAGCGTCCCTGCCTTCTGAAGTAATTACCAGCAATCGATGCCCGCCGCCAGGGCAAATAACAACTGCCGCACCAGTAGCCTTATCTTTAGGTGCAGGGTAAACAGTAAGAGATGGGTTGTTGATGCTTTTTGCATAATAATCCTTTACTTCTTCAGGCTCATCTTTTTTGCTTTCAAAGCCAGGCGCACCTTTGGGCCATAAATAAATTACTGCATTAGTAGCTTGTGCGGCTCCTGTTTGCAACAAACTGAAAAGCATAACGGCTACTGAAAATATTTTTTTCATTAAAATAAATTATAAAGTGATTGTAGAATGCGCAGGTAGGCACACTACTAATATAATTAAAGGAGGGCAGTTTATTAAAAAAAATAATTCAGAAATTTTGAGACACCATTTAAGAAACCTATCAGGTATAAATACAGCTAATTTGAGTAACCAAGGGTATTACTAAATGGGTAAGATGGCTATTTAAATTGATGTAAAATCTACACTTTTAATTTTGCCAAATAATCCATATTTTCTTTCATGCTTTCCATAGCATTGTGTGCATATTCCTCTTGCTCAATATAAAAATATTTTAGCCCGCTTTGTTTGCTGTGTTTTAATATGTCAAGTATTTGCAAGCCACCTTTCCCAAATTCGGTGCTTTGTTTTTTCTGTAGGTCCATATCTTTTAAATGCCATAATTCAAACCGCCCGGGGTGGTTCTTAAAATATAATAAAGGGTCGTTGCCGGTTGCTACTACCCAGCCTAAATCAAGCTCCATGTGTACAAGGCTGGGGTCAGTATTTTCTAATAACACATCATATAATACTTGCCCTTTATCTTTTTCAAATTCAAAATCGTGGTTGTGATAGCCAAATTTTAGGTTTGCCTTTTTGCATGCTTCACCAGCCTTGTTAAAAGCTTCGGCAGTCTTTTTATAGTTGTCAATTGTTTGCCCTGCAGTTGGCATGCTGGAACAAATTAAATATTCTTGTCCGGCTGCAACTGCGCCTTCAATTGTATGTTCAAACTTATCATCAAGGTGTATATGGCCGCTGCTTAATTTCATGCCAAGGCCGTCACATATCTTTTTCATTTCAGCGGGCTGTAAGCCGTAGTAGTAGCCCTTATCGCTGCCGGCACTTTCAATTTGCTTAATGCCTAATGCCGCTACTTGTTGCAAGGTGCCGGTAGCATCTGCCAGCATTTCTTTGCGCACTGTGTACAATTGTATGCCGGCGTTTTTAATTTTTTTTGTTGAAAAAGTAAAGTGTGGCAACAGCATGGCCCCTGCTGCAATAGTACCAGTTTGCTTTATAAAATCACGGCGTGTTTTCATAATAATTATTTGTATAAAACCTTAATAGTTGAGAATGTAATTACTGATAAGATACCTTAAAATTACTTAGCCTTTACTTATTTTATTATAGCTGGTAGCAATGCCTTTAATTAAAGACGAACTAAAGCCCTGGTGTTCCATTTCGTTTAAACCAACAATAGTGCAGCCTTTTGGTGTAGTTACTTTATCAATTTCCTGTTCAGGATGCGTGCCTTTTTGTAGCAATAATTCAGCGGCTCCTTTAACTGTTTGCGCAGCAATTAAACTGGCGGTTAAAGCATCAAAGCCAATCTCTATGCCGCCTTGTATGTTGGCACGTATGTAACGCATAGCGAATGCTGTTCCGCAGGCACCTAACACCGTAGCAGCTTCCATTAATTTTTCATCAATCATGCTCACTTTGCCTAAGGTTGCAAACAAATCTTTTACGTACCTCGATTGTTCTTCTGATGCATTGGTAACGCTAATGCAGGTCATGCTTTCCTGTATGGCAATTGCTGTGTTAGGCATAGCCCTGAAAACAGGTAATCTTTTTTCAACAATAGATCCTATTTCGCTTATAAGTACTCCGGTAACAACCGATACCAGCAAATGCTTATCCGTCAATTCATTTTTAAAGCCAGCCACCACATCGCTTACCTGAAAAGGCTTTACAGCTAATATAATTAATTCGCTATTGCGTACAGCCAAAGCATTATCGCTTGTTATGTTTACGCCCCTGGCAGATAAATCGTTTAATGTGGCAATATTTCTTTTGGTAATAGTTATGTCTGCCGGCTCGCAAAATTTACTTTTTAGTAAGCCTTCGGCGATGGCTGTGCCTAAATTTCCGCCGCCTATAATGGCAATCTTTTTGGTCATTTTATTGGGTTATTTTAATGAGAACAACGCCCCATCGGGATGCTTAGGATTATACTCTAGTGTGCCTTCCGAAGGAATTACTACTAAGTCCATACCCTCTAGAGGAATAGCTCCAAGCAGCGGCTCGGTATTGCCTGGTAGAACAAAGGCATCTGTATAACAAGCCCTGTTGCCAAACCTAACTTTTATGCCACCGACTAATTCTATGGCTTTTATGCTTCCATCAGCTAAAGCAACATTCATCATGCTGCCATTTTTAAGGCCTAATTTTTCTTTAATATTTTCATTGATGGCCATCCTTATTGCCCCGGTATCAATCATAAATTCACCGCTCCACCTTCTTATTTCACTCGGTTGTATCAATCCTTCTTCACTTTTGTATTCATCATACTGATTGATCAATTCTATGGTTGCATAAGTAAGTCCCATATATTTTTCTTACTAAGTTACATTTTATTCTACAAAGCTGCCAAGGCCTGCTCACTTTCATGCCCGGCTAATAAATTACCAATCGCATTATCATATTTATCTTTCCAACTAATGATATTGCCCCAATTTTCTCCATCGATTGTTATATCTCCCTCTGTTACAAATCCTAAATTTTCAAAAGCAATTGAACCTGAAGTAAATAAATTTTCAACCGCAGCTACCTTATCTGCAGCAACAGAAATTACTACCCTGCTTTGGGCTTCACCAAAAAGGTAAGCATCTTTGCGGATGGAAGTTTCAGTATTTACAGAATAGCCAAGGTTATTGTTAAAACCGCCCTCCGTAAGGGTTACAAATAAACCTCCTTCACTAATATCATGCGCAGCAACTATCAATTTTTCGTTTATTAGTTTTTCAATTGTCCTTTGCAGGTTAAACTCTTCGTCAATATCAAAATACGGGGCAGGGCTAAATTCTACGCCATGAACCTTATGTAAATATTCAGAAGAATTTATATCATCACGGCTAATGCCAACCAGATAAATAACATCTCCGGCTTTTTTAAAGTCCATCGTCATTTTATCATTTACGTTTTCCAGTAAACCAACCATGCCTATTGTAGGCGTTGGGTAAACCGGGCCTGTAGGCGATTGGTTGTAGAAGCTTACATTACCACCAGTTACCGGCGTATTAAATTTTATACAAGCTTCGCCCATGCCTTTAATAGCATTTACAAATTGGTAATAAACTTCCGGGTTGTAAGGGTTGCCAAAGTTAAGGCAGTTGGTAACGCCTAATGGCTGGCCGCCACTGCACACTATATTTCTTGCTGCTTCGGCAACGGCTATCATGGCGCCTTTGTACGGGTCTGCAAATACATAACGGCTATTGCAATCTGTTGTTAATGCAAGGCCTTTATTGGTAGGTTTTGCAATAACAATAGCTGCATCGCTTGGTGCGTTGGTACTTACTGAGCCTGCGCCTACCATGCTGTCGTATTGTGTGTATATCCAGCGTTTGCTGGCTATATTTGGTATGGAAATTATTTGTTCGGCAATGGCTTTTAAATCTGTTGGTACTGCAATAGTAGCTACATCAAAAGCTTTTATTTGCTGCAGGTAGGCAGGTTCTTTATATTCCCTGTCGTATTGGGGTGCGCCGCCGCCAAGCACTAATTCTTCTGCTGGCAATTCAGCTTCTAAAACGCCATCCATGTAAAACTTTAATGTGCCATCATCGGTAACTTCACCAATTTCGCTGCAGGGCAAATCCCATTTTTCAAACACTTTAAGTACAGCTTCTTCTTTGCCTTTTTCAACTACCATCAGCATCCTTTCCTGGCTTTCGCTTAAAAGTAATTCCCATGCCTTCATGTTTTGCTGGCGCATCGGTACTTTATCCAGGTGTATTATCATGCCTGATTTTCCTTTGGCACTCATTTCTGCTGTAGAGCAAATAATACCCGCGGCACCCATATCCTGCATGCCTACAATGGCACCGGTTTTTATAACTTCTAAACAAGCTTCCAATAATTTTTTCTCTTGAAAAGGGTCACCAACCTGTACTGCCGGTAAATCATCTGCACTATCTGCCGTAATATTGGCTGATGCAAAAGATGCACCGCCAATGCCATCTTTGCCAGTTGCGCTTCCTACAAAAAAAACTGGGTTGCCTTTACCTTCTGCGGTAGCGGAAATTGTATCGCCATTTTTTAATATGCCCACGCTCATAGCGTTTACTAACGGGTTGGTATGGTAGCAATCTTCAAAGTAAATTTCGCCACCAACGGTTGGTACGCCAAAGCAGTTGCCGTAATGGCCAATGCCATGTACCACGCCTGCCAATAAGTGCTGGGTTTTAGCTTCGGATAAATTGCCGAACCGTAACGAATTTAATGAAGCGATTGGCCTTGCGCCCATTGTAAAAATATCGCGGTGTATGCCACCAACGCCGGTTGCCGCACCTTGAAAAGGCTCAATAGCACTCGGGTGGTTATGGCTTTCAATTTTAAATACTACGCCATAGCCATCGCCAATATCCATAAGCCCTGCATTTTCTTCGCCTGCTTTTACAAGCATTTTTTCGCCATCCCGGGGCAATGTCTTTAGCCATTTTATGGAATTTTTATAACTGCAATGCTCGCTCCACATAGCGCTAAAGCAACATAGCTCAGTAAAGTTGGGTGTGCGGCCGATCTTTTGTTTGATCAGCTCAAATTCTTCTGCCGTAAGGCGAAGTTCGTTGGCGGTTGAAACTGTTATCTCCATAATTTTTGTAGAAAGTGCGAAAGTACAACCACTATTTCTTTTTACCCCTACAATGAATATTTATTATTTTAACTAACTTCCCACAATAAAAATATATGGTTTGAGCTATGTCTTCTTTTTGTTATATCTATGTATCTTTTCGTGGCTGTTAACCAGGAGCCGTTTTATTACAAAATCTGGCTTGCCCAACAAAATTGTTGTAGCCTTATTTATTACAAAAGTTATTGCCGGCTGTGTTTTTTATTGGATGCTTTTACAAACAGGCACATCAATAGATACTTTGGGTTATAACTTTTTTGGGCTGCAAGAATACCACCTTCTTTTTAACCACCCCAAAGAATATTTTACCAATTTATTTACGTCTGGCTATAGTAATGGGTACCAGGGAATACTAAGTTCAGCAAACTCATATTGGAAAGACCTGGCAGATAACATAGTTGTAAAGTTTTTATCGATTTGCGATATACTCAGCCGGGGCAATTATTTTATTAATGTAATTATATATAATTATGTGCTTTTTTTTGGCACCATCGGTTTATACCGCACTTTTAGCACAATTTATAAAAATAAACGAAGCTTGCTGATAATCGGTTGTTTCTTATT
>JANXVN010000074.1 GCA_025351645.1 Ferruginibacter sp. | reverse complement strand
TCCAGTCCCGGGCACAAAACAACCCTTATAAATTATTGATTTATAAGGGTTGTTTGTTTTTAAGAAGGTTAATATTTTATCTTAAAAAAACTGAAAGATATTACAAGATAACAGCAAGAAAAACTTAAAATTTGATAAGCCATTATTATTAAAAAACTCCGGTATAAAAAATATAAGTTCCTGATAAATGGCCACATTATGCCAATAATAACTGTTGCCTTAATAATGCCTGTGCTCTGTGATTTTTCTGCCAGTAATTTTTCAATCAGCTCATTAAACTCTTTTTATAGGCTTCATAATGCACGCCGGTAGCTGGCCCGTTGTAACCTGTATGTACTTTGCTCATTTCTCATTTTTATTTATAAAGATGGTGGTGGGGAATGCCGTAATCTTTCCTAATTGCGATAATGCTTTTTGTGCCCGCAAACTATCGGATACTGCTACCCCGGTAACCAATACAGAATATTGGATTGTAAACCTTTTTTGAAAAGGCTGCAACGCTTTTTGCGACTTTTTAAAATCGGTAGTGCGTTCGTATGCAAGGCTAATAATCTCTACGCCTTTTTGCTTATTTTTTTTATAATAGCCGCTTAAAAAATCAGTTTCATCCATACAGTTAGGGCACCACGAGCCGAGTATTTGAAGCACTACTATTTTACCAGCATATTTTTTATCGGTGATAGAAACATTTTACCCGTCTGTACATCTGGAAAACTAAAATTTAACTTGCCGGCAATTGAGTTTAATATGGTGGTATTATAACCATCAGGTATTTTAGCTGTATCATTTTTTGTGGCACTCCAATTTTGAACGCCGCTTGCACCGGAGTAGAATTTGCCACCGGTTATGTTGCTGCCAGTATCAATTTTAGCAGTAAACAAAAATGCATGCCCGCCATCAAAGCCAGATAGTTTTAAGCTATCGCCATTTACAATTCCCTCCAGGTAACTGTAGTCGCCGGTAGGGGTCTAAAAATGTTCCTGCAAGGTGTGCGCCCTGCTGGTTAAACTCGCCCACTAAAGTAGAAAGCTTACTATTTTTTCCAATAAAACCTGCAAACCATCGACCGGTTATATTTGCTGCAGGCGGGCTTGTTGCAATAAATCTTTGCGGTTCATTTAGCTTTGCACTAAAGGGAAGGCTTTGTACTATACTGCCATAGTTTTTTATCCAGCTTCCCTGCAAAGTATTATCCGCCGCTAGCTTAGTCCTAAAACCCGATTCAAAAAATGGCAGTTCAATAAATACAGAATCATCTTTTAAAACAATGCTATCAACAAGCAAACGTTCGCTGCCATTAATAACATATAATATTGTTTTGCCTGCACTATCTTTTGTTTCAAAATTAAAAACTATCTGCTGCCCGTCAGGCCTTTCTATGGCAGCCTGCCCAATACCCGATTTTAATATCAGCTTTTTTACAGTACAATGTAAAGCCGTTAAAGCAATACTTGCTGAGTATAATATGCTTGCGTATCTATTTCAAAAAAGCGATCTTATTGTCATAATTATTTTTAGTTTACATCAAACCAAAGCCTTGTTGTTAAAACGTCTGCACCTTGTGATTCAACCGCTACTTTATAATTTTGCCCGTTTAAAGATTGTTCCGTTCCGGGATAAAGAAACCGCAATGGCAACTGTCCGTTTAATACGCCGGCAACAGCAGGCTGCAGCTGCGGATAATCTAACCTGCGCCACTCTGCAAACGCTTCCAGCCCTTGCCCAAACAAGGCTATCCATTTTTGATTGCCAATTGATTTTTTAAAATTGCTGTCATCGTATTGCACTTCAGGCTGCGCCAGGTAGGTTGCAATGGCAGCATCGGAAATACCGTATTGTTTTAAAGATGCAGTAATTGCCAGCGCATAAAGGGTTGCTGCATTTTCTGTAGTTAAGCTTCTTGCCGCTGCTTCTGCACGGGCAAATAAAACTTCCGCATAACTAATAATAACCGCCGGGGCAGCCGGTGCTGTAAAATAAGTGCCGGGCTTTGATGTTTTTGAAAAACCAAGGTTACTTGCATCGCCCACCAATAATCCATTAGGTATGCCCACATAAGTTTGCGCTGTAGGTTCCTGTGTTTTTGCTGCAAAAATAGATAGCCTTGGGTCACTCAATGCTATTAATTTATCAGTAACCGCCTTGCTTATCCTATAATCATCACGGGTATCAAATAAATTACTTACAGGGTTTTGGTTAGGCGATCTTAAATAAACTAATTGTGCAGTTTCACTGTTGCTGTTAATAAACGAGCCACCCTCTGTAGTAATATCTGCCAGCACTTGTTTAGATACTTCAGGTTCCCTATCGGCTATGCGTAAAGCAATACGCAGGCGAAGAGCGTTGGTAAATTTTTTCCATAGCGTGATGTTATTGTTAAAAAGCGCATCGCCCAAAATTGGTTTGCCCGTTGGCGATAATAAAGCCTGGGCATCCTTTAGGTCATTCAGCAAACCTTCGTACACAACTTTTTGTTTATCGTATACCGGTGTTAAAAAGTCATTAATCTTTGCAGATTGAGTGTAAGGGATATCCCCATAATTATCTGTAAGCAATTGAAATACCCACGACCGTAAAACTAGCGCCACCCCTTTATAATTTAAGTTATCCTGCTGCTCTCCCAGCTTTATTATCTGGTTTAAATTAACGATGCTTTTAGAAAATCCAACCGTCCATAACTCTTGAAAATCAGCATTGGTACATATATACCGGTCAGGGTCTGTGTATTGTATTTTTGCCCATTGCTGAGTAAATAACAAGCTGCTGTTCATATTATTTATGGTGCCCCAGTAAGTATCTGCAGTTGTTTTAATTGCGCCGGTCAATAAATAATCGGGCTGGGCCACTTGCGCAGCGTTAGGGTTTGCATTTATATTTTCAAGTGTTTTTTTGCAAGAGGAGAATGCTACTAAAACAAGTATTAAAAATGATAAAGAAATATATTTGAACTTCATGATAATTAAAATTTAAGGTTAATATTAATGCCGATGTTTCGTACTGTTGGTAGGGTTAAATCTTCAAGCCCCTGAGCGTTGCCGTTAGTAAAAGCGGTTTCAGGGTCTATGTTTGGCACCGCTTTATGGATGATCCATAAATTACGGGCTACTACAGAAACAGTAGCACTCTGCATGCCGATATGCTGGATGAATTTTAAGGGTAAAGTATAGCCAATTTTTACTTCGCGTAGCTTAACAAAATTGGAGCTGTAAACAAACTGCTCATCTACGTTAGTAAAGCCTTTGTAATAATTTTGAGCGGGTAAAATAGTGCTGTTTGCCTTTCCATCTGCAGTTGTACCTTTAAAAATATTTCCATCTTGATAAACGGTTTCGCCACCAGGGCCAGCAGTTGCATTGGCTGCTATAGCAACAGCAGCGGCAGAGCTAACGTTGCCCGGATAGTAATATGACAATCCGCCATTTGCAGCATTTCGGCCTTGTAAAGTTGTAGCGAGCACACCAGTGTAAGTGCCGGTACGGTTGGTGTTGGAGTAGATAGAACCACCAATCCTTGCATCTATTAAAAAGCTTACACTTACATTTTTATAGGTAAAGCTGTTGTTGATGCTCCCGAGCCAATCAGGCGTAAACTTGCCCAGGTATTGCTTGGTTGGGTTGATGACTGGCGTGCCTCCTGCAGACACAATTATTTTTCCTGAAGCATCTCGCAGGTAAGCGTTGCCATACAATGTTCCGTAAGGCTGGCCCACTGCAGCCAATACCTGCACTGTACGGTTAGTGCCTAAAACATAGCTCTTTAGCCTGCCTTCTTTATCAAGCTCCAGCACTTTGCTTTTATTGCTGGAATAATTCACGTTTATATCCCATGTAAAGTTGGTAGATTTTACAGGCGTAAGGCCTAGTTGAATTTCAAGCCCTTTGTTATTTATTTTTCCGCCATTTATTAATTTTTGGCTGTATCCGGTTGAAGGGCTTACATCAACGCTCAATATCTGGTCGAAACTATTGGTATTATAAACACTTAAATCAAGCCTTGCCCTATTATTAAAAAAACCAAGTTCCGCACCTATTTCGGTGGATGAAGTAGTCTCTGGTTTTAGGTTTGCATTAAGGTCTATATTGTCTGCGTTTTGTTGCGGGCTGGTACCAAAAGGTGCTGTAAAATTATAGATGTTCAATAATTGGTATGGGTTTCCGGCCTTGCCTACTTTACTCCACCCACCCCTTATTTTGGCATAAGTTAAAGTGCTGCTTTTTATGCCGAATGCTTCGGTTAAAATAAAGCTTCCATTAACTGATGGATAAAAATAAGATTGGTTTGCCACGGGTAGGGTAGATGACCAATCGTTGCGTGCAGTAACATTGATGTAGGCAAAACTTTTGTAGCCTACTTGGGCTGATGAAAATAAACTGTATGTTTTTAGCTTACTAAAATAGTTGGAAGATATAAGAGGGTCGCGGCTATTGCTTAATGTATACAGGCTGGCTATCGCAAGTTTAGGTGCCAGCTGATCGTTTTGGCTATAAGTATTTGTGCGGATATTGCCGCCGGCAAAAATATCCAGGCTAAAATCATTACTTATCTTTTTAATAAAATTAAGCCTTGCTTCCGTATTGTTTTCATTAAGGGTATAGGCATCTTCTTCATACGAACCAAAAGGGGTGCCGCTGGTACCATAAGCAACCTTCAGCTTACGTCGGTCGGTATAATAATCTGTACCGGTGCGAAAGTTAGCCGATAGTGCGTTAGTGATTTTGTAGTTTAATTCAATATTGCCCAAAATGCGGTCCCTGCGCTGGCCAACGGTATTTTCGTTCGCAACAAAATAAGGGTTGCTGTAATAACTATTATTCCAGTTAAAAGTACTGCCATCAGCATTCCTATAATTTTTGAGTTGGTTAATATCTACCTGCCTGCCGAACCAGGTAAATTGCAACATAGTGCTTGTAGCTCTTTTACCGCCAGCACCAGGTAAATTGCCTGCATTATCCTGGATGTAATTGGCACTTGCATGTAACGTTAATTGGGGCGAAACCTTAATAGAAGTATTTAATAAAAAAGAATTTTTTCCCTGGCTGCTGTTAGGGATAACGCCGGTTTGCTTTTGGTTATTATAAGAAAAACGGTAATCGAATTTTTCATCTGCACCCGTAATAGCAACACCGTTATTATAGGTGTAGCCGGTATTAAAAAAGTCGTGTACATTATCAGGATGTGCAACAAATGGTACTGCTACGCCTTTAGAATAAAACTGTGGGATAAGCCTTCCATCCAATGCCGGGCCCCAGCTTTCATCAACACCATCGTTAATGCCGCCACCCTTGCCATCTACATAACTAAACTGCCCATTAGAGCCCTGCCCAAATGCATTCTGATATTTTGGCAACGCCAGCAAATTAGAAAAGCTAGTGTTTGAGTTCACAGTAATACCAAGCCCTTTTTTATTTTTTCCTGTTTTTGTTTTTATAAGGATAACACCAGCTGCAGCACGGGAACCGTACAATGCAGCTGCATTAGGGCCTTTTAAAACACTGATAGATTCAATGTCTTCAGAATTTATATCTGCGATAGTATTGGCAAAATCCCTTGAGGCGCCAGAGCCTAATAATTGCGAGTTATCTACGGGCACGCCATCCACCACAAACAAAGGCTGGTTATTACCTGCAATAGATGTTTCGCCTCTAATAATAATTCTTGATGAACCCATATCGCCCTGGGTATTGGTTACATTAACACCAGCAATTTTACCTGATAATGAATTAACGATATTAGTTTCTTTTGCTTCGGAAAAGTCTTTCGATTTTAGTTCTTGCACCGCATAGCCTAAAGATTTTTTTTCTTTAGGTATGCCTAATGCGGTAACCACAACTTCATTCAATAAATTGTCTCCTAACTCCAAAACAACTTCAACAGCGCCTGTATTAGTATTTAATTTTACTAACTGTGTTTTATAGCCGGCATAAGAAAAACTTAGTATGCTTTTGGCTGGCGCATTTATTAAAAAATGTCCTGCGGTATCCGACACAACAGTTGTATTGGTTGATTCAGCACTTATTGAAACGCCCGTTAAAAGCTCGCCTGATTTTGAAGACACATGGCCCTTTACCGCCCTAGTTTGGGCAATAGCAGATTGTGCTAAAAATAATAATGCTACTAAGGGTATTAGCCGTAGTTTTTTTAAAGAGATAAAATTCCTGTACATAAAAAAATTATAATTATTGATTAAAAAGATTGAGTGCTTTAATGCGGCAAGTACTATTTTATCCTTTGATGTAGTTGTTATATAAATAAAAGGAAGAAAATAAGTTATATATAAAAGTAGCGTTGCGTTAAAAACAACAGCTATGTATAATTTGCTTTAAGCATAAACAAGGGATGGTAATAAGGTTAGTTTGAGAAGAAATAGGTATTTCCATTTTTAGTAATTATTTTTTTAATTTTAAAATATTTGCTCATTTGATGCAGGCAGGCTGCATGCTTTTGTATTTTATAACTGTTGCCAGGCAACTAGATTATTAAGAGATTTTTAATTGCTTTGTTATTGCTATGCAAGCAATTTTATAAATATATTTTGCCGGCACGTCAACAAATAGCAGTTTTTCTCAATGTTGCCAAATTGTACTAAAGAGCGTTAAAGTCAAGTCTTCAGCTATAGAGGCAGATTTATCATCTTAAATTCAAATGGATAAATGCGTGTATCATACCGCAGAAATAATTCCAAAAAGTCAGTTTTATTGTTATTAATAATAAGCTTTAAAAGATTCTTACAGTATTGTAATGTTTCAATAAATATTTTTAATAGCGTGATGAGGTTAATTATAATTTTGCCAGGTAAATAATTTAATTAAGGCTCAACTCACTGAAGCTTTTAAAAGATCCCTGCTTCTAAATCATTATATTCTTTTTAAAAGATGAATGTTAATTGTGGATGTTATTGTATTGCAATGCTACGTTCTGCGGCAGTTTTTTGCTGAATATTAATTACTTCTTTCTTTAAAATAAAATCATAAGCCTTCGAGCTGGTAATAGTTATTTCTTGCGTTACGTACCCTTGTAGTTCAATTACTAAAATATTATTTTCTTTTGGTACGCCGATGGAGAATAACCCATCCGGTTCGCTACCAGTATATTGATCCATCCCTTTTACATGCACGCTCACACCCTCAAGCCCAATGTTTCCTTCAGATGAAATAGCCTTCCCATTTACTAAAAACTTTTTTGATTGAGCCTGAACTTCTGTAAAAAGAAATAAACCAAGGATAATTATTATAATGGAAAATATTTTTTTCATGTGTAAAACTTTAATAGTGATATAGATTGTGCGTTGTTGCTATTTGATATACTACAATGTATATTGCTCGATAGCAGTTTTGATAATAGGCATCAACAACAACTAACAACATAAAAAAAGTTCACGCATAATGATGAAAACAGCAGGTACTGTTTTTTAATTTTTATCACCTTATTAGATGATTGGCTTTTTGTAATGAAATAATAACTCATGTTTAATCTATTAGTCTACTAAAACGGTAGACAAATTTAAAGTAATAATTTGGACACTATATATTTTTAATCGATTTATTTTAAAAAAAAGTAATAAAATCGGCTAACTTTTATTTGTAGGCTATAGAATGAATGAGTGACAATGTATATTAACTGGTTTCACCAGGCTAATTTAAGCTACGGACTCTAGTCCATAGCTTTAGGTTTTACAAACGTTTTAAATAAAGGAATAAACAAAATAAAAGAACGGCGAAGCCACCAAATAGACTTTCAGTCCT
>JANXVN010000058.1 GCA_025351645.1 Ferruginibacter sp. | reverse complement strand
CTTGGATAATAGCCCGGTTAGGCGGGTGGAAGAATTATAACAGCAAGCGCCCTCCGGGGCCAATCATCTTAAAAAGAGGATTGGATAAGTTCAACGCAATGTTTGAAGGTTGGAAATTAGCACGGTCTTTTTTAAAAGAGGAGTCCTAACGGTACCCTTTGGAGAGGGTTAGGGTGAGGTAAATACAAACAGATAAATTCTTAACTTAACGGCATTGCCTTTTAATTGACAATTTACTTAATGATGCACCAAAAATATTTCCACCCTTGAATTACGGGTTATTTCCCACGGGTTTCTACCGGCAGTTATAGACCGTAAATTCCCAAAACTTTTTGTAGGGCCTATCCTTGCTGCTGGTATTCGTCGGCTTAATAAATAACTTCTTACAATTTCTGCCCTGTCTTTTGCAAGTTGGTTGCATATAGATGCTGAACCTTCGGTTTTATAAGCGTGGCCTTCTATGGAAATTGTTAGGGTAGGGTCTTTCAGCGCAATGGCAATAATACTATCCAATACATTATAAGTACCTGAATAAAGCGATGATTGCTGCGTTTCGAACGGCACAACAATAGCATTTTTATCTGGGCAGCCATTATTTGCTATACTTCCATACGCTGTAGGGCATTGGTCTTCACCATCGGGTATGCCGTCTGCATCGGCATCTAAAATTATTATGGGTGGTGGTGGCAAGGGATAATTCAATACAATTTCTGCCCGGCAGTTATACTCTATTATCTGCTTATAAATTTTTAAATGTGCCGACCGTAAATTACCAAAACCCGTTAATGAAATAATGCGGGCACTATCAACACCACGTGCCATCACATAATCTTTTATAACCAATGCCCTATTGAGCGATAAGTAATAACAGATAGTATCGCTGCCTTCATCTACATGAGCATAGCCTTCTACATTTAACGTTACAGAATCGTGCTTTAGTAAAATATTTACCACGCTATCAATAGCCTTAAATGTAAAAGGGTGGTAGAGGGCAGATTGCTTATATTCGAAAGGGATTACGACCGTGTTTTGTTTTGTCTGCGGCAGGCTATCTATCCATTTTGCGTTTAGAGGCGTTGCAAAAATAGCCAACGGGCTTAATAAAAAGCAGAGCACCACCAGCAAGCCGGAGCGTTGCAATTTGTGCAACCTGTGGAAGTATAGAGGTATTTTATATTTTATAACTATAAAACTAAGCATTGAAAATAAGTAAAATATCTTGTATAGCGATTTACATGCCGGTATTGTACATAAATGCACCTTCTGCCGGTATTGAGTAAACATTTAAATGGAGCGCTTCTGCATCTTTTTGCCAAAGCGTAATTTTCCACAAACTATTGGAAGCATCAAAAACGTATTGCTTGCAGTTGAAGATGCTTGCCAGTTGCGACATGTAGAGCTTTGGGCTTTTGGATATGATGATGAAGTCTACATCAATTTTTTGAAGCGGCGGATCAAATTGAAGCGGCTTGTCAATTACAATAATTTTTTTATTGTTGAACTGATAATATATTGGCTTATCAATAATGGGCATCGTGTCCATACGGTTAATTAATTGTAGCGCTACCCGTGAAGGCTTTAAGTTGAAGTTTTGCAGCACGCCATCAACCAATAAAATACTATCGCCTATAAAGTTGTAATTATTGCCATTTATACAATCTATTGCCTGGTGCTGCTGTACGTTGTACACAATTATTTTTTGCTGGTTTTTAATTTGCCATTCGTTGCCGGCAATTACAATTGTAAAGCAGAGCATACAAAACAAGGCAAAACTAAAAGCATGTTTATTTTTGTTGAGCAACCATACGCTTAGCCCAATTACTATAGCATATAATAAGCTGGTAGATAAAACAGTAGCAGGAATTTTATCCCACAAAGCATACGGCAGATGGCTCACCCATACGATGTATTTGTTCATGCCCCAAACCATCCAATCTACTATTTTGCCGAGGTACATGCCAACATACGGTATCCATGAAAGTGCCACCAGTCCTATTTCTGCATATAAAATTACTGTTGATAAAGGCACCGCGATAACATTGGTAATCAAGAAAAAATTTGGGAATTGATGAAAATAATAAATGCAGATAGGGAACGTCAATACCTGTGCAGCTAATGAAATAGCTATCAATTCCCACACCATATTTAGCCATTTATTTTTAACGTATAGCCAGTTGTGTATTGGTTTTTGAAAAATGATGATGCCTACCACGGCGAGGTAAGATAATTGAAAACCAACATCCCATAAAAAGTAAGGATTGTAACAAAGCATTACAAATGCTGATGCGGCTAAGGTATTGTAAGCAGATGAGTTTTTAGAAAACGCTTTTCCTGCGGCAATAAATGTAAACATAACCGCCGAACGTATTATAGATGCCGCCGCGCCGGTTAATATAGAGAACGTCCAAAGGCAAATCAATATCAATACTACCTGTACTATTTTTGATTTATTGATTAGTGGTATCCTTGCAAAAACTAATACCAGCAAGCCATAAATCAATCCTAGGTGCATGCCTGATATGGCGATGATGTGCACTACGCCGGTATTGCTATAAGCCTGAACAAGGTCTTTATCTAAATCGTTCGTATAACCAATCAGCAAAGCTTCGGCAAGCCCAAGCCCATCCTTGCTGGGGGGTATATTTTGTTGTAAAATGGACAATATTTTATCACGTGCCGTAAAAATAAATTGTTGAAAAGGGTTGATGTTTTTCTCCTCCAGTTTCACCCAATCTTTTTGGTTTAAAAATACATTGTAAAAGGTAGATTGAAAGGCAGCATACTGCTTGTAATTAAAGGCGCCAGGATTACCAGAATTCTTTATCGCCTGCAGGTTTTTATGTATTAATATCTTATCGCCATACTGCAACGGCACTGCAAGCGAATCTTTAGCAAAATACAGCAGCAGCTTGCCTTTGCAGCTAGTAACGGAATCATTGTGTATAATCGCTTCTACATATCCATCGGCTTTATCCGACTTTGCTTTTTCAACCAAAGGCTCATTGATACGCACTATTAAATAATCGCTATTATGGTAATATTGCCCAAACCAATTGCTTGTGTGCCGTACATCTTTTTGCCAGGTAAGCAGCAACCCCAATGTTATTAATAGCAAGTGTAAAATAATGCCTTGCAGCCATTGAATTTTAAACCGTAAAGAAAGGGGCAGTAGAAAAAATAAACTATAAGCAATACTAAAACTTATCAAGCTAAGTATAGCCATAGCAATTGGTATTTGCAGGTACCACTGCAATATGATACCAGCTATAAGCGGCAGCAGCAGCCTGATAAAAGGTGCTTTTTTCCAAAGAGGTACATTGAAGGGGCGGGACATGTTTGAAGGTACAGCTAAAGTTGTTATGAGGTAGTCACAAAAAAACAGGGTGAGTCACCTCTAAAAGGTGACTCACCCTGTTTTTTAAAATATTATTGGAGTAGTTGCAGGTCAAATTCAAACAAGGGTAATATATTTTCGCCGGAAAGTTTATTGTGAAAGCCCTTTATAATTTGCACGCTGCCATCTTCTCTATAAATAAACACTTCACTGGTTTCAGGATTTATCAGCCACGCTAATCGAGTTCCATTTTCAATCCACTTAAGCATCTTATTTTTTAACTGATTTATTCTATCGGACTTGCTTTTTAATTCAACCACAAAATTGGGGCAAATTGGTGGAAATTTATTTTTCTGTTCTTCGGTAAGTAAACCTGTTTTTTCATTACTAACCCAAGCTGCATCTGGGGAAAATAAAGCTTCATCCGGCAATAAAAATCCGGTTGAAGAATCAAATACTTCTCCTGTTTTAGATTTTCTATTCCAAAGATTTAATTCTGTAATAATATCTGCATTAAATTTTCCAGTATAGTAGCCGGTAGGAGCTATGATGTAAATTTGCTTATTATGATCTCTTTCTATCCTCAAATTTTTATTTTGTTGACAAAAATTGAAAAATTCTTCATCAGACATGCCATCGTGGAGAACTCCTTTTACATCAGCAATAAAATTTTCCATCTGCAATTTCATACCCCAATATAAAAAATAAAAACCACTTGCTCAAAATGTAAAAACCTGTGAGCCATTACTAAAGAATAACTCACAGGTTTTTACAACAAAGGTTTAACCCTACTTACTCAAATGCATACTTCGCTCCTTATACAATTGCCTAAAATAAGGATCTCTTAAATCTTTAATAAACCGTATCGCTTCACCGGTACTTTTCATTTCCGGGCCTAACTCTTTATTTACTCCAGGAAATTTATTAAAAGAAAAAACCGGTTCTTTTATAGCAAAGCCCTTTAGCTTTTTCTCGTACGTAAAATCTTTAAGTTTATTTACGCCCAGCATTATTTTAGTCGCAATATTGAGGTAAGGTATCTGGTATGCTTTTGCTATAAAAGGCGTAGTACGGCTGGCTCTTGGGTTAGCTTCAATCACAAACACGTTACCATCTTTAATAGCAAATTGTATATTGATGAGGCCCTTTATATTAAGCTTCCTGGCTATTTTTTCTGCATAATGTTCCATGGTGGTAACTACCAGCGGCGTAAGGTTAAACTGAGGCAATACTGCATTGCTATCGCCACTGTGAATGCCTGCAGGCTCAATATGTTCCATCACGCCCATGATGTGAAATTCTTCTCCATCAAATATGGCATCAATCTCCGCTTCCTGGCAACGGTCTAAAAAGTGGTCGATCAAAATCTTATTGCCTGGCAAATGTTTTATCAGGCTTAAAATGCCTTTTTCCAATTCATCATCATTTAGCACTATCCGCATACGCTGCCCTCCAATAACATAACTTGGGCGTATCAACACTGGGTAACCAACTTGTTTGGCAACTTCTATCGCTTCATCCGTATTGTAAGCAGTGCCATAATTTGGATAAGGGATGCCCAATTCTTTCAATGTATCGCTAAACCTGCCACGGTCTTCTGCAATGTCCATGCTATCGAACGAAGTGCCTATAATTTTTATGCCTTTTTCGTGAAGTTTTTTTGCTAATTTAAGCGCTGTCTGCCCACCCAATTGTACAATTACGCCTTCGGGTTTCTCATGTTCAATTATCTCCCACAAATGTTCCCAAAAAACCGGTTCAAAGTATAATTTATCTGCAATGTCAAAATCTGTAGATACCGTTTCAGGGTTACAATTCACCATGATGGCTTCGTAGCCAGCTTCCTTAACCGCCAGCAACCCATGTACGCAACAATAATCAAACTCAATGCCCTGCCCAATCCTGTTAGGGCCGCTGCCTAAAACAATTATTTTTTTCTTGTTAGAAACTATTGATTCGTTCGTAATTATAGTAGCAACTCCAGCGGCATCAGACCCCCCCTTGGGAGGCAGAGGGGCTAGGGCTGGCTTATTTTCAAATGTAGAATAAAAGTAAGGCGTCTTCGCTTTAAACTCTGCGCTGCAAGTATCTACCATTTTAAATACCCTTGTTAGCCCCATTTCTTTTCTTCGCTGATAAATAATTTCTGCATCGTCTTCCTTCATTATCCGCACAATCTGCTCATCGCTAAAACCCAAAAATTTCGCTTGCTTCAATAATTCGTCTGGTAATGTTTTCAGGTGATATTTTGCGATCTCTTTTTCACAATCGCAAATCTTTTGTATCTGGTAAATAAACCATCTGTCTATGCCCGTGCTTTCGCAAATACGTTTTACGCTGGCACCCGCCATCAGCGCATCTTTTATACGAAAAACCCTATCCCATTTCGGTATTTTGATATACTCTATTAATTCATCGGCATGCATTAAACTTTTGCCATAATAACCCAAGCCAACGGCTTCATTTTCCAAACTCTGACAAGCCTTTTGTATCGCCTCAGCAAAGCTCCTTCCAATAGCCATTACTTCACCAACGCTCTTCATTTGAAAGCCCAGGGTATCATTGGCACCTTTAAATTTATCAAAATTCCACCTTGGTATCTTTACAATTACGTAATCCAGCGCAGGCTCAAAATATGCCGAAGTAGATTGTGTTATTTGGTTTTTTAATTCATCCAAATTATATCCAATCGCCAGCTTGGCAGCAATTTTTGCAATGGGGTAACCTGTTGCTTTGCTTGCCAACGCAGAGGAGCGGCTTACCCTGGGGTTTATTTCCACCACTATCAAATCTTCCGTTTGCGGATTTAAGGCGAATTGTACATTGCAGCCGCCGGCAAAATTACCCAACTCCCGCATCATTCGGATGGCGGTGTTGCGCATCAACTGGTAGGCCGTGTCACTCAAAGTCATTGCTGGCGCCACTGTTATACTATCGCCTGTGTGAATGCCCATTGGGTCAAAGTTCTCCACCGCACAAATAATCACTACATTATCATTGTTATCCCTTAATAATTCCAATTCAAATTCTTTCCACCCAAGTACCGCTTTTTCAACCAAAACTTCGTGTATTGGCGATGCTGTAAGGCCATTGTTCAGCGCTTCATCCAGCTCTTCTTTTTTAAACACAATGCCGCCACCGGTGCCACCTAAAGTAAACGATGGGCGTATTACCAACGGAAACCCAATTTCCTGTGCAAATTCTTTTCCTTCTAAAAATGAATTAGCTGTCCTGGCAAGGCAAACCGGTATGCCCATTTGAATCATCCACTGGCGAAATTTTTCCCTATCCTCCGCCTTGTCAATGGCTTTAATATCAACACCAATCAGCCTTACACTATATTTTTCCCAAATTCCCAGTTCATCGGCTTCTTTACAAAGGTTTAGCGCAGTTTGCCCACCCATAGTTGGCAGTACGGCATCTATCTGGTTTTCTTCCAGTATCTGTTCAATACTTTCTGCCGTTAACGGCAGCAGGTAAACCCTGTCGGCCATCATTGGGTCAGTCATAATAGTAGCAGGGTTGCTATTAATTAGTATAACCTTAATACCTTCTTCGCGTAAGCTCCTGGCGGCTTGTGTGCCGGAGTAATCAAATTCGCAGGCTTGGCCTATAATAATAGGGCCCGAGCCGATAATTAATACTGATTTAATGGAATTGTCTTTTGGCATAGTATAACGCCTTTGTGCAGGCGTGCAAAAGTAAGGGACTGAACCGAAAAAATGAAATGAGAAAATTTACGGGCTGCCATCCAATAAAATGAAAGCAGATAGTTATGCTTGTGGAAATTTTTTTTGGCACCCCTGCGGCCGGGCTGTCCCCGTCCGAACCGGGTTCATCCAGGTTGGCACTACAATCTTTTTTTGCGGCGGCCGACAAAAAAAGGATTTTCGTTGCTATCCCTGGTGCTTCAATGCGAGTGTATTTTTTTGTTTAAAAAGGCTCTTGATACATTTTTTTAAGAAATTTACTAAAGATTAGCAATATCAGCTTAAAGTATTATTTACTGCCTTAAGTTAAGGTTTTTGCCCCGCAGGGCCAAGCTCCCATCTCCTTTGGAGAGGGGTTGGGGGTGAGGTAAAAAATGGAACAGGGCTTAACTTGACGGTCTTAAAGTACGTTTAACTAAACCTGCTCCAATACACGCTCTTTAGGCTTTTGTTCTTTTTTTAAATATTCGCCTCTTACTACACTTGCTGTCTGGTGCTTTCCATCGTGGCTCCATCCTGGTGGCATAAAAATGTATAATATCTTATTTTTAATGCCTGGTGCTTTGTACACGTCTCTCGCCAAAGCGCCAATTTCGCCAAAATAACTATCAATAAAACTATTAGGCCTCATTTTTCGGGTAATGCCATATTGTATTTCTACATTTTTATTTTCTGGCTGGTAGGTGCCAAATACCCTATCCCAAATGTTTAGCAGGTTACAAAAGTTGGTATCCATGTACAAAGGGTTTTTGGCATGGTGCACCCGGTGGTGCGATGGCGTAAGGATGAATTTTTGCAAAAAACCCATCTTTCCATTCTTTATCATCCCTTCGCCAATATGTATAAACCCGCCCCAAAAACCATCAATAAACATAATAACAACCAGCATAGCCGGACTAACACCTAACAGTATACAAACCGTTGTACGTATCACATCCGCATAAGGGCCTTCTAAAAAAAAGTGTGCGTAAGATATAGAAAGGTTCATGCCTTCCGGCGCATGGTGGGTAGAGTGCAGGCACCAAAATAAGCGGACTTTATGCCCAAAATAATGATAGATAAAATGCCCAAACTCCCAAACGATGTACCCGTAAATAAACCAGTACCAAGTAAAAGTTGTTTTTAAAATAGCATGCTTTTCAAAAAGGCCAATGCAAAATACAAACGCCGCAATGGAAATATACCGCCCAATAAACGCATTTAACACATAAGAGAAGAAAGGTATTTTATAATTTGACGCAAACTTTGGCTTCAGAAAAATCAATGCCACAACAAGCTCTACTATCAACACTATCGGAAACAGCGGACCAATAATAGAAACGATGCCATCATAAGAAAGGAACGCATTATAATTACCCGAACTGATTGTTTTGATGAATTGCCCGATACCAAAAAAATCAATCACCCAATTGTATACCCCATCAAAAAAATCTAACATAATAAACATTTTTTAGTCAACAACTTTATGCGTCTGCTCTTGTAAGTTTATACGGATACACTTTGCCCGATGCCCATTGCGCCACGTAAATATTATGATCATTATCAACACAAACATCATGCGGGTGCACAAATATTTTATCAGTCTGTATCAGCGGCTGCAGCACGCCATCTACATAAATTGGTTCGTTGCCACCAATATTGCTTACAACTTTATTGTGCTTATCTAAAATGGTTACAAAGCCGGTACCGCTGGCATCCATATTGGGCGAGCGGAGTACCGCTGCGTATAAATGATCGCCTTTAATTACAGGGCGGCAAACGCAAGCCCCTGGCAGCTTTATCACTTCCTCCAGTTCTCCTGCTTTACTAAACCTTTTGAAGCAATTCCTCGTCCTGTCAGTAATCAATAATGAATGTTTGTTATTGCGGGTATCAAAGCAAATGCCGTGTGCATTATCCAGGTGGATGTCGCCATCTCCACGGCCACCGAAATATTTTATCAGTTTGCCCTTTTTATCATAATGCAAAATGTATTGAGCTCCATAGCCATCTGCAATAAATATATCGCCATTGCTATCGATCACTGTTTCGGTAGGTACAAATTCTTCTTTTTTTGTATAGATGCCTGCTTCCAGCGGGGCGTCTATTGTAAGCAGCACTGTACCATCCATGGTTGTTTTATACACCTGGTGCTTTTCTGTATCGGTAATGTATAAAAATTCTGTGCCATTTTCATTGTGTAGCGTTAAGCCGTGCCCGCCAGGAAATTGGTGCCCCCAGTTATCCAGCAGTTTGCCGCTGGTATCGTAAATTAAAACATTGTTTTTGGTTTCATTCGTCAGCAAAATAATCCTGCCTTTGCTATCCTGCACCATTTCGTGGCAATCATTTACTGGAAATTGGGAGGCATTTGTCTTACTCCACTCCGTGTCCAATTTGTAGGTCATTTTGTTATGCCCATACAACCTATCAGCAGGTTTATTTCTGGCAAAAAGGTCATTCATAATTAATATGCCGCTTGTGGCAATCGTTACTTTTTTAATAAAATCTTTTCGTTTCATATTAGCAAGATAATGGAGGTTAAAAAAATAAATGATATGTTAAGGTAAGATATTTTTAAGTAGGAATCAAAAAAAGAGATTCTATTATTAAACAGAAAATTATTATAGAAAAAGGATGCTAATTATTTTAGTAATGTTATCTTTAATATTTCCATCACAATTAATATTGCCCAAAAATATGAAATCAACTAAAAGTATTACGGTTAAAGGTTTACCTATAACTATTGTAAAAATATTTAATGACGATTATATTTCATTGACAGACATCGCCAGGAAAAAAATACTGAAAAACCTAAAGATGTAGTTAAAAATTGAATGCGTTCTAAAGCTACAATAGAGTTCTTAAGGCTTTGGGAACAACTCAACAATCTAAATTTTAAAGGAGTTGAATTCGACACCTTTATATTCGAAGCGGGTAGTAATGCTTTTACGCTTTCGCTTTCGAAATGGGTTGAAAAAACTAATGCAACCGGCATTACGAAAAAGAGTGGAAAAAACGGAGGAACCTTTGCCCACAAAGATATTGCCTTCGAATTTGCCTCATGGGTTAGCACTGCAGTCAAACTTTATCTTATCAAGGAATTCCAACGCCTTAAGGATGAAGAGAACAGCCGCCTAAATTTAGGATGGAACTTACAAAGGACACTTGCCAAAGTAAATTATTGCGTCTATAAAGATGCGATAAAGGAAAACCTTATCCCTTAAATATTGACTAAACGAGATGCGGCTTTGGTTTGTGCGGGCGTAACAGATATTTTAAACATGGCAATCTTTAGTAAAACAGCCATACAATGGATAAAAGAAAACCTAAGCGCAGAAGGTAATCTCCGGGATGAGGGCAATATTAAGCAGTTGGTGGTACTTTCAAATTTCGAAAGCATCAATTCTATATTTATTCATCGTGGGCTACATCAAATCGAGCGCTTGCTTCAATTAAATGCTATCGCAATTGGGCAAATGAAATCTTTGGTAAACAATGCATCTATCAAAAAACTGAAATAAATTCTAGGGCCAAAATAATAAGGCCACAGATTCGCAGATTAGAAAATCTGCAAATCCGCGGCAAAACTTTTAAGTTGTTGCATCCGCAGCAGGCTTCTCTTTCTTGCCAAACAAATCACTCACCGTTTTTTCCGCATCGCCAAAATGTTCTTTAAATGCTTCGGTGCCTTTAGTTTTCAATTCATCAAAGTATTCTTTGGCTTTGTCAAAAGCACCCTCTGCTTCATCCTTCATTTTATGTGCTTTGTCTTTTAAGTCTGCCGCCAGTTTATCTTTTTCTTCCTGTGTCATGCTCATGTATTTTGCGCCCGCTAGTGCGGCTGCGGCACCTAATAAAAAGGTGGCTATGTGTTTTGAATTGACGCTCATGATTTTAAATTTTTACTATTGTTTTTAAAATTAAATTTGCCTACTTATAATAGACTATGAATTTACAAAAACTAATTGCCTTATCCGCTATTTCTATTTTTTTTATTTCGGTAGATGCCCAAATTTTCCCCACAAAAAATTACCCGCAAGGGTACTTTCAATGGCCTGTAATTGCTAAGCATGAACTGGCAGCCAACTTTGGCGAGCTTAGGCCCAACCATTACCACATGGGGCTGGATTGTAAAACAGACCAAAAAGAAAATGTAATAGTGCAAGCCGCTGCTGATGGCTATATAGCAAAAGTAAAAATTGAGCCTTTTGGCTTTGGCAGGTGCATTTATATTAATCACCCAAATGGCTTAACAACTGTATATGCGCACTTAAACGAATTTGAGCCGGCGCTGGAAAAATACGTTACTGCACAGCAATACAAATTACAAAGCTGGAAAGTTTTTTTAGAAGAGATACCTGCAAATTTGTTCCCTGTAAAAAAAGGGCAGTTTATTGCGCATAGTGGCAATACGGGCGGCTCACAAGGACCGCATACCCATTTTGAAATTAGGGATACCAATACAGATAAAGTTTTAAACCCATTGCTTTTTGGCTTTGATTTAAAAGATAATATACCACCGGATATTTTACGCTTGGCTGTATATGACAGATGTAAAAGCACGTATGAGCAAAGCCCTAAATTTTACCCGCTTAAAAAAGTAAATGGCGTGTACGTAACAACACCGGCTGTGCTTGTTTATAATTCAGACAAAGTAAGTTTTGCTATAACGGCTTACGACAGGTACACCGGATCTACCCACCAAAATGGTATTTACCAGGCTACGCTGTTTGATGATGAGCAACCAATAGTTGGCTTTCAGATCGAT
>JANXVN010000211.1 GCA_025351645.1 Ferruginibacter sp. | reverse complement strand
CTAACCCGTCAGACAGGCGCAGGACAATAGCTATCAGGCGCTGGAATGAGGAATAGGTTTGTGTGTTGGGTTTCCAGTGCCGGGCCTTACTAAAAAAGCAAGATTATTTGCCCATCAGTTGTAAAAAGCTGGTGGTTTTTTTATATGCCATATAAGGAACAAAAACACCTTATAAGAACCATTAAAAAAGTTTTCCACAAGCTTGCAAAGTCGCTACATTTTTAGCGAAGAAGTCCCACTGGCGCAGGTGTGCCCCATGCGTCTTCACGGACACACCACAGTAAAACGTTCGACAATCAGGACGTTTGTATTTTGATGCACTACAATCAAAGGTGGAATTGAAGGAGTTGTGGGGTATAATGCGGAGGGGGATAAACTTTCTACGGGACAGAGATTTTTAGGTGTAGTACCATATGTGGGCAAAGCTAAGAATTTAATTAAAGTAGTAAAAGCTATTGATAAAGCGGAAGATGTTTATAAGGCAACTAAGGCAGGAATTGAATTTGAAAATAAACATTTTGAAGAAATAGAAAAAGCTGGAGAAGAAATAGTGAGGAGGGTGTCCTATAAAGCGATTAATCCTAAAACAGGTAAAAATGTAAGAGCGGTTGTTGATGGAGTTACCAAGGTTTCAAAAGAGCATATTGAGACGAAACTTCGTAGTACAACTAAGTTGTCAAAAAATCAAAAAATTGTTTATAAAGCATTGGAAGAAGGTAAAGCTACCCCTGTTGGGAGGAAAGCTGTCGATGCAGGATTAGACATAAACAAAGTAGCACCTCCAACCAAAGTAACTAGAGCAAATAATATGAATAATAGGAAAGATTTATTTTTTAACTACTTGACGCCTTTTTTCAAAGAAAAAGATTTTATCTATTCAAAAAAAAATAATGGTTTTATAAAAAAGGTCAACGGCGCCCAGCTTCTATATGTTTTCCAAATATGGCCTCAAGCAATACAAGTTGCAGCTTCACTAGAGATAATAATACAGGAAGTTGAGGCAATAAAAAAAAATGTTTTAAAGAATGATTATAATAATCACATGCGAACAATCGGGCGAGAAAAAAGATATCTAATGGAAAATATTTCTGACGGTTATAGTCTAACAGATAATTATGAAAAGTGCATTGAATCAGCTCAAAAAGAAATCGAATATTTCAGGACTGATGGCATCGCTTTTTTTGAAAAATTTTCCTCATTAGTGGAGATAGATAGATTTTTAAACCAAATTTTTTCAACAAAAAATATGTTGGCTTACAATATTAGGGATAATGCATATTTGGCAATAATTATTGCTGGGCTTGTTAAAAATAACAACGTAAAGGAAGTAATAGAGTTTAATAAAAGCGTACTTAAATCAGACATGTATAATCATAGGAATATATCGAACTTTGATTCAATTGCAAATTATATATTAAATAAATACTTTGACGAAAAAAATAACCACTTGACGCAGGAATGAGGCGAGAGCAATGCAGCAAAGGTTTCCTGTGCTTTGCCAACTATAACAAATTAAAAAGCAGTAAACCCACCAGTTATAAAAAGCTGGTGGTTTTTTTATTTAGAAAACTTTAATAAGGTTTTGAATTTCTTTATCGGAGAGGTTGTCAGTATCCCCCGTACTGGCGCAAGGGTGTCGAGCAGGTAATGAGCGTTGGCAATCCTTGTGCCTTGGCAGATTGTAACAAATTAAAGAGCAAAAACCATCAGTTGTAAAATCTGGTAGTTTTTTTATTTATGAGGCGTAAGCTTTTTGCGTATTAAAATCCCTGATGTAAGCGGAAATAAATTTTAGCACAACCAGCTTGGCGCAGGAATGAGGCGAAGGCAATGCGGCAAAGGTTTCCTGCGCTTTGCCAACTATAACAAATTAAAAATTAGTAAACCCATCAGTTGTAAAAAGCTGGTGGCTTTTTTATGTCTGATAAGTAACAAATACGATGTATAAGTAAGAGCAAAATATTTATCCACAAGTAAAATCAGTTAGCGATTTTTTGCCTCATCTCCTGTTGGAAAAGGAAAGCATCAATGAGTTTAGAAACAACGGTTTTATTATCTTCTGACAGTTCGCTGATACGGTTAAACTGGTTGATTAAAGTTTTGTCCTGTATGTTCTCTGCTGCTAAATCTGCGGTAGTTCCGTTCATTAAATAATCGGTGGACACATCCAAAGCATTAGCCATTTTTTAAGAGCATCCGCCGAAGGGCTTGCTTCATTGCGTTCATATCTTCCAATCTGTGAGTAATGTATCTTAACCAGTTTGCCGAACTTCTCTTTAGTAAACTCCTTTGCTTCCCTTACTGTAAATACCACGCAAATTGACCCCCTTTCCCCATTTCAAATTGACCCCCTAAAAAACGATTTCAAAAAGGTCCTGAAAAAGCCTGCAATTGCAGACCGGAAAAATGATAAAGAACCGT
>JANXVN010000298.1 GCA_025351645.1 Ferruginibacter sp. | reverse complement strand
CACGCCTATTTCTATGGCTGGATACATAGGTATCACCGCCTGCATCATACGGGTAACCTGTAGAGGCGTTGCCAGCCCAACTGTATCAGCAATGGAAATAGTAGTAACACCAATGGCCGCTATTTTATCTATCCAATCTAATACAATGCCTTCGGTGTATTCGTCGCCATATATATTTCCAAAGCCCATTGACATATAAACTACTAATTGCTTGTTGCTCCTGTTGCATAAATTTTGCATTTCCTCAACCATTAAAAGCGACTGCTGCATAGTACTGTTGGTATTGCGCAATTGAAAAGTAGGGGATACGGAAAACGGAAAACCAAGGCAGTCAACAACGCTATGCATCAACGCTTCTTGTGCTCCGCGGATGTTGGCAACTATTGCCAATAACTTTGTTGTTGCGTTTGGCTGAAGCCCTTTTATTACATCGGCAGTATCTGCCATTTGGGGTATTGCTTTCGGCGACACGAAGCTTCCAAAATCAATGGTATCAAAACCTACTTTTAATAAGGCATTGATGTAAGCAATTTTTTTATCGGTGGCTATTAAGTGCGGCCAGCCCTGCATAGCATCGCGGGGGCATTCTACTAATTTTATGGGTCTTGTTGTGGTGGCCATATTTATTTGTTGCTGCAAAGTATAAAAAAAAGCAGCATATTTTTTAAATATGCTGCTCGTGTAAATTTATAATAAAATTTTAAAGTGCTTCTTTGCTTTTCTTATCGTACTCAGCTGTTTTAGTTACATCTTTTTTTACTTCGTAGATATTTTTCAATATTATCAGGCTTTGTTTGTAATTTATTTTCTCGCTGCTTTTTGGCTTGGCAAGCGTAGCATATAAGCTTACTACTTTTTCTGCGTAAGGTATCGCCTCATTTAACTGTGTAGTAGACTGCGCATCTATTTCTTTTTTCTTTTTAAGGTCGGCTGGTTTGGGGCCATGCAATTTTCTTGCATCTTCGCTTAAATCTATAGAATTGTTGTAAAGATAATTAGCCATTAAAAAATTAGCCTCACTGGTAGATTTAATAGCTATTGCTTTTTTTAAAATTTCCGGCAGCTTTGCTTTAAAAGCATCGGAATTAACATTCTTCATAGAATCTGCGTAAATAAAACGGTACAATTCCACAGCATAGTTGTAAGGCAATACATAATTATCCGGGTGCTTAACCATCAATGCATCATATTTATCAAATAATAGCGGTGGTAGCGCACCATCTGTTGCTTGTTCTATTTCTAAAGCATTCCAGTAATCATTATTTTTCGGGTATAGCTTTTTGCCTTTATCTAAAATCGCAGAAAAATTAGCGGAGTCCTTTTTGTTTTTGTAATAATCAGCCAAAAACTGGTAAACATCAACATATTGTGAATCTGCAATATTAATTTCTGCTAATTTTTTATAGTAAACCGCTGCAGAATCTTTCTTTTTTGCATCGTTGGCACTAATGGCCGTATATAAAATTAAAGTAGTATCAATTCCAGAAAATTTATATTTATTAGCGCCAATCAAATTTTTAGAAGTGATGAAATCATGAACTTCTACAGCTTTTTTAAAATTTTCAAAAGCAAGGTCGTAGTTTTTTTGTGTGTAAGATTTTACGCCAAGTTCTGATGAAAAGCCAACATAGAGGTCAAATAAAATATTATTATTTTCATTAAGAGACAATGGTGCTTTAGGATCGAGGATAAAATATTTTTGTAAGGCACTAAAAGCTTCTGACTTTAAAGCATTGCTTTGAGATATACCCAAAGATGAATCTTTAGAGCTCATATCGTACGCAAAACCCTTGTAGTACCAACCATCAGCCTTAGCTGCATTTTTTTCAACAGCGAGGTATTTATCAACTGCTTCTTTAGCAGGTTTAACCTGGTTAAGCAAAACATATTTTCTAACATCGTCAAGGCTTTGTCCATTAACAACATTTGCCAACAATACAACTGCTGCAAAAAAGGAAATTTTTTTCATTCTGATTTTAATTTAGGCGTTAAAGGTATTAGTTTTTGCTAATAAGGATTTAAAGATGTAAAAAATTTCATAAACCATGCCATAATTGGGTTTGCAATCAAAAAATAAACTTAAAATGGGCAATTAAAAATTAAGAACTAAAAATTAAAAAAGGAAATATAACCGGGTAAATTTTAAACTTTATAATGGCTATGGTATTTTATTTTACGCACCTGCTGTTTAAAAGTATTTTAAAATACCGTTTTAGGTGATAGAGGTTACATTTGCAAAAACAATAAATTAATAGTTGATATCTCCAAATACCATACAACAAATACTTAGCCGCATTGATATTATCGATATTGTGGGCACTTTTGTAAAGCTTAAAAGGCGTGGTACCAATTACTTGGGGCTTTGTCCGTTCCACAACGAAAAATCGCCTTCGTTCACTGTTTCTCCCGCTAAGGAAATTTATAAATGTTTTGGTTGTGGAAGAAGCGGCAATAGCATTGGTTTTTTGATGGAGCACGAAAAGTACACCTATGTGGAAGCCCTGCGCTGGCTGGCACAACGGTACAATGTAGAGGTGGAAGAAACAGAAGTTTCGCCAGAGCAAAAGTTACAACAGCAAAGTGCGGAAAGCCTTTTCATCATCAACAAATTTGCGCAGGAATTTTTCAGTAATCATTTATTAAATACTGAAGAAGGGCAGGATATTGGGCTAAGTTATTTAAAGCATCGTGGCTTTAGGGAAGAGATCATCAAAAAATTTCAAATTGGTTTTAACCCGGAGGCAAGGGATAGCTTTGCCAAGGCCGCTGTACAAGCCCAGTACAATATTGAGCTGTTGCAAAAAAGTGGGCTGGTAGCAGTACGGGATGAAAAGCCGGTAGATAATTACCGTGGGCGCATCATCTTTCCCATACATAACCAAAGCGGCAAAGTGCTTGGTTTTGGCGCCAGGATATTAAAGGCTAACGACAAAGCGCCCAAATATATCAACACGCCGGAAAATGAGATTTATTCTAAAAGCAAAATTTTATACGGTAGTTATTTTGCCCGCCAGGCAATAGATAAAGCGGATGAATGCTTGCTGGTAGAAGGTTACACAGATGTAGTTTCCCTGCACCAGGCAGGCATTGAAAACGTGGTGGCAAGTGGTGGCACATCGCTTACGCCCGACCAACTGCGGCTGGTAAAAAAGTATACCAATAACCTTACAATAATTTATGATGGCGATGGCGCCGGCATAAAAGCGGCCTTGCGTGGGCTGGACCTTGCGCTGGAAGAAAGCCTGAACGTAAAGCTGGTGCTTATACCGGATAAGGAAGACCCGGATAGTTATGTGAACAAGGTTGGCCCGACAGCTTTTGCTGAATTTATAGCCAATAATAAAAAAGATTTTATCCTGTTTCAGCTGGAAGTTTCTTTGAAAGATGCAGGCAATGATTCCGTAAAAAAATCTGCGGTAGTAAACCAGGTTGCCGAAACGATTGCCAAAATAAACAAGGCAGAAGATTTTACCCGGCAGCAAGATTACATCAAGCAAAGCGCCGAATTATTAAAGATTGAAGAGGCAGGCCTGCACGCTTTGGTAAATAAGTTTATAAGGGATAAAATAACCAAGGAAGAAAATAAAACCAGCCGCCAGGAAGCCCAGGATAACTTTGCCCCACCAGCCGAGCCTTTTGAAATTGAAGATGATGCGATTGGATTATTAAATAAAGATGAGCCGCACGAGCGGGCAATGGTTAGGAGCTTACTGGAATTTGGGCTAAAAGTGTGGGAGGGTGAACAACGGGTAGCCGACCATATTTTTGAAGAAATAGAAGCCAACCAATTGGAAGAAATGATTGATAACAAACAGCTGATTGAACTGGTAAAAACGTATAAAGATTGGTATGATACCGGGCTTGAACCAAACGCCAAAACATTTTTATACCATGAAGATGTAGCCATGAGCAAGCTGGTGATAGGTGTGATGGATTACAATACAGAGATAAGCCACAACTGGAAAAAAATATTTGAAGGTAAAATATTAACCCGTGAAGACCTGTACAAAGAAGAAGTTTTTAGCACCATCAATTACCTTAAATTAAGGAAGATAAAACGCATGATAGACGAGAACCAGCGTGACATGGAAAAGGAACAGACCTCCGATGAGCAGATGGTTTTTTTGCAGATACACCAGCATTTAAAAAAGATGGAGATTGAATTGACGAAGCAGTTAGGTACGGTAATTTTTAGGTAAAATTTATTATATGCTACTGCATCTGCCTCAGCGGGGCTACCTGTTTGTAGCAAAAAATATCCGATATTTATACGTTGCCCCGTAGGGGTTACCCTCACAATATACAATCGTCACGCACCCCTCTGCTTAAATTTTGATACGCCATCTTTGTGCAGCAACATTTTTACCAATTGAATTATGGCCGTAATGGTGAAGATGCCGCCAATAACCCAGTTGAGGTATTGCTGGCTGTTGGCAATGCGCTGCACCATCCATTTACCGCCAAATATAAAAACGCAATTGCCTAATAATGTGCCGATGCCAATGCCTATGATGTACAAATTGTATTGTGCTGGTTTGGCCTGCAGTATATTTTTGTTGAATAGCACGGTGCTCCAACCAAACCAAAATGGTATTTGTACGGGGTTGATGGCACACATGACCATGCCTAGTAAAAAACGATGAAGATGGTTATTAAGTAATATATTTTTTGCGCTGCCATTACCTTTTGATGCGGCTACAAAACTGCCAACTGCCAGTGCTACAATTATTGCCAGCGTTATCCATTCCATCCATTTCATTAGCTTGCCTTGTTTGCGCACCCAATCTATGCCTACCAGCGATAACCGCACGTACAGCATTTCTACCAATAAGGAGCCGAGTGAAAACCAGATGGCTTCGTGTATGCTTTCCTGTATGCCTATTTGCATGGCCGCTACGTTTAATGTGCCAAGCGGCAATGAACCTAAGAAACTTATACCCATCCCCCAAAAAAAAACTTTTACAATGTTTGGCATTAGGCAAAGTTAAGCAAAAGCCTCCCTGCCCTCCAAAGGAGGGTTCTTAGAGCAAGCTACCCGAAATAATATTAACTAGCCGTGAGTTTTTGAGGCAAGGCGTTTTTAAAAAACAACAACGCATTAGTATATTAGCTGCGAATTTTAAAAGTACTAACGAGGCAGCAGGGCCAGGAACCCTCCTTTGGAAGGCAGGGAGGCATGAATTGAAAGAAACTGCTGCCCTACCTATATTGTGGTAAAAGCCGCCCAAAGCTTTTTTTGTACAAGTGAGTGACACAACAATGCCGCCCATAGCTTCTTAGTTGGGGCAAAAATTTATTTTTGGCTAAGCACAATGCAACAAAGTAGGCTGTGTATTATTGATCAGCCACACAACCTATTTAAACAAAGTTTAGATTGAAATGTAAAAGCGCTATCTTAAATTACATAGTAATCAAATACAACTACACATTGTTAAAATCTTCTACCATACAATTACTGCGCTTTCATTTTTCGTTTTTTTTGATGCCCGTATATTGGTTTGCATTAAGCCAAACGGACAGCATTAACTGTGCCCATGCCGTATTGATTTTTGTAATTTTGCATTTGCTGGTTTACCCGGCCAGCAATGGCTACAACAGTTATATGGATAGGGATACGGAAAGTGTGGGCGGCATAAAAAATCCCCGGCAGCCAACCAGGCAACTATTTTATGTAACTATTTTGCTGGATGCGGTGGCGGTTTTGTTGAGTGCTTTTATAAGCTGGTATTTTTTGGTTGGCATAATTGCTTATATCGCAGCTTCACGGGCTTATAGTTATCGCGGTATACGGCTAAAAAAATATCCCATTATTGGTTATGCTACAGTTATTTTTTTTCAGGGTGCCGTAACTTTTTTTTTGGTGATGCACGGCTGTAGCAGCGATAAAACATTGGCTGTGCCGCCTTTTGCTATGCTGGCAGCAACGTTGCTAATTGGTGGCTTTTACCCGCTTACACAAATTTACCAGC
>JANXVN010000294.1 GCA_025351645.1 Ferruginibacter sp. | reverse complement strand
GCAAATATGGTTTTAAAGATACTTCTCCCATACCGGCGGAGATAAAATCTTTCAGGGTAAATTATTTAGAAAACAAGGCCCGTTATGTTAATACACAGCTAAGCCCATTATTGACCGAAGCATTAAAAACCAAGATACGTGGCAACACCAGGCTGCGCCAGGTAAATGAAGATAGTGCGCATTATGATATTAGCGGGTACGTATCCGACTATAATGTAACCACCAGCGGCGTATCGGGTAGCACGCCCAGCAGTAACAGGCTGTCTGTTTCTTTTCACTTAATTTTTAAGAACAACCTCGACCTTACCAAAAATTTTGAGACGGATGTGTCTACCAATTACGACTTTCCGGCTACGCAAAGCCTTGAGCAGGCACAATCTAACTTAACTGCGCTTATTATAAAAGATACAGTAGATGCCATTTTTAATAAGATATTCAGCAACTGGTAAAATTTAGCAGTAAATTTTTACAATTATTTTTAAAAACTTAGTTTTGGCGTATGGGCAATAGTGATCAACTTTTTGAGGAACTGTTTAAGAGAGATGTATCGGCTGAAGATACTACGGATTTTCTTGCAGCGATTGCAAAAAAGCATCCCTACTTTACTGCCGCCAACTTTTTTTTACTGCAAAAAACTGCCGTCAGCGACAGTAATTATGAAAAACAAGCAGCCAGGACAGCAGTGCTTTTCAACAATCCATTTTGGTTAAATTTTCAGTTGGTCCAATTAAATCCTTTAGGTTCATCCGAAAAAAAGTTAAATGGTAAAGATGTTGGCCTTAATGAGTACAACACCACAATTGAAGAATTAGAAGTGCTTGTGCCTACTAAAGAAAATGGTGAAATAATTATTAGGCAAGAAGCAATGCCAGCAACACAAGGCCCAATAAAAGAAACGCCTCACATTGTTAACGAACCATTGCCAGGAGAAGCTGATATTGCCGGGGACAACGCTTTAACTAAGCGTGAGCCTGCAATTGAAGAAGTGCCTGCTATAAAAAACGAAATTATTGCTGAAGAAGTGCCTGCAACCAATGAAGAAGCAGTGGTAATCTACGAGCCCCAGGAAATTGTAGCATCAACCAGTAAAACCATGGAAATACCTGCACCTTTTTCAACAGAGGAAGAACAAATAAATGATACCGATAGTGTTGATGAATATGATGATGGCAGCGATGACAATGAGGGGATAGAGCAGGTAATGGCGCCAATGAATATCAAGCTTAATTTTACGCAGGATATGTCGACTACCGAAGACAAGATTTCTTTTGAGCCTTTGCATACTTCTGATTATTTTGCCAGCCTCGGCATTAAGTTTGACGAAAATGGAAAGCCTGTTGATAAATTGGGCAGGCAACTAAAAAGCTTTACTGATTGGTTAAAAACGATGAAGAAGATACATTCGGAACAGTTGCCTTCTTCGAGCGAGCAAACTGATAACATCATTCAGAAGTTGGCAGAAAAATCGAACACGGAAGGCGAAGTGCTTACCGAGGCGATGGCTGAGGTTTTGTTTCAGCAAGGCAAGGCACGCAAAGCCATCGAAGTATATAAAAAATTAAGTTTGCTCGATCCTTCTAAAAGTGCGTACTTTGCAGCCAAAATTGGTGATATAGAATATTGAGCTGATTATAAAAACAATCAAATAATTTAATAAAGAAAGACATGCTAATTGTATTTGGAATTTTACTGATCCTTGCTTCAATAATTTTAGGCCTAATTGTACTGGTACAAAACCCTAAAGGCGGTGGATTATCTGGTAGCCTTGGTGGCTTTAGCAACCAGTTGATGGGTGTAAAGCAAACTACAGATGTATTGGAAAAAGGTACCTGGGTATTTGCAGCTGTTGTTGCAATACTTTGCGTAATTTCTCCGGCTTTTGTTAATTCAGCTACAGGCAAAGCATCTAAAAATGATGAGCTTATTAAAAATGCGCCTGCTACTGCGCCACGCACCAATCAAACAACAACAGCGCCATTACCAATTGCACCAGCTGTTGATACTAACAAGCACTAGAAAGTTTCTTAAAAAATTATACAACCTCGTCTGCAAATGACGAGGTTTTTTATTTTACTTTGATACACTGTAGAAAACAATATTCTTATGGCACCTTTAAAAAGAACAGCCCTCATTATCTTTTTACTAATAATTGCTGCAGGCGCTTTTACCGCATGGCGGGTATTTGGCAGCAATACAGATTTTAGTGAAGACAAAAAAGCCTTTTACATTAAAACAGGCAGCAGTTTTACCGATGTAATGGCAGCTTTGGAAGAACAAAAGATACTTAAAAACCCAGGTACTTTTAAACTGATAGCCCAGCAGTTAAAATACGATAAAAATGTTAGGCCGGGCAAGTATGTTATTACCAAAGGCTCCAGCATTTACAACATAGCTAAAATATTAAAAGCGGGCAGGCAAACGCCGGTTAATTTGGTATTGATAAAAATACGCACCAAAGAAGACCTTGCCCAAAGGATTGGCAATAATTTCGAATGCGATTCTGCTGTATTTATAGCTCTGTTAAATAACAATGATTCTTTATTAAATTTCGGGTTAGATACCAATACTGCCATCACTGCCATCATTCCAAATACCTACAACATTTTATGGAATACCTCCGTAGCTAAAATTTTCAAACGGTTTTACACGGCCCATGATATTTTTTGGAATAATGAAAGAAAACAAAAAGCGGCGGCATTGAATTTATCTACCCAACAAGTTTATACACTAGCCAGCATTGTAGAAGAAGAAAGCAATAAAGATGAAGACAAGGGTAAGATAGCAAGTGTTTATCTAAACCGTATACGTACTGGCATGCGGCTTTCTGCAGACCCTACTGTAATATTTGCATTAAGAGATTTTACGATAAGAAGGGTATATAAAAAGTACACAGAATTTGTATCGCCTTACAATACTTACCTTAACAGCGGTTTGCCACCAGGGCCAATTTGTACGCCCTCCATTAAAACTATTGATGCAGTGCTAAATGCACCTTCTACCAATTATCTATATTTTGTAGCGCAGCCAAACCTTACAGGCTTTAGCAATTTTGCCACCACTTACGAAGAACATATGGCTTATGCAAAGCAATACCAGCAATGGTTAAATGAGTATTTAAAGGCAAAAAAAGCAGCAGTCGCTCCGGCGCCGTAAGTTCAAAAATTTTAGTATTGCCTTTCTCTTTTACTTTGTATTGTAAGTAGTTATGTACCTTCATCTTATAAAAACCTACGATAAAGGCAATTGTTTTTTAATTGCTTAATCGCTAGATTTGCCCTTGACAAAAATAATCCATAAGATATACCAACCACTTCCTTGAACAAATTAGAACGCATTATAGTAACTAAGACGCCTGTTGGTTATCTTTTAACCAAAAGCAAAAAGTGGTACTTGCCCGGGTTTGAAGGCGTGCCGTTATATGATGTAAGCAAATTTTTTTATAAGCAGATAAAAACTACCGCCCTAACAGAAAGAGCATCAGCAATCAGCTACAATTTTATCATGGCCATACCGCCATCGTTTTTGTTTTTATTTACGCTAATACCCAGCCTTCCTTTTATCTCTAAAAAAAGCATTAAATTTCAACTGCATGGCTTAATAACCGATGTTATACCTTTAAAAGTACATAATGAAAACCTGATAAAATTTGTAGATAGTTTTATAGATGGCTCCAAGATAGGCTTGATTTCTGTTGGGTTTATCACCGCATTATATTTTGCATCAAATGCTATGATGGGCATCATGCGCAGCTTTAACAAAAACTACGTTGGCTTTGCAAAAAGGAAAGGCCTTCACAACCGCTGGATGGCCATCAAACTAACTTCTTTATTATTTTTAGTAGTGTTAAGCAGCCTTATTTTGTTAATAATGCAAGGTGCCGTATTAAAATTGATTGGCATTGAAAATGTAACCACCCGAGATATTATTTATTGGGTAAGATGGCTTTTTATTTTCCTCATGATTTTTTACTCAATGGCCTTCATTTATAAATATGCGCCTGCAGTACAAAAGCGCTGGAAACTGGTTAGTCCCGGCGTTTTGCTAGCCACAACATTAAGTATTTCTGCCTCCATTGGCTTTTCTTATTTTGTAAATAATTTCGGTAAGTATAATGCTTTATATGGTTCAATCGGTACCATCATTGTATTAATGGCACTTATTTACCTTAACTCCCTGGCTTTGCTGGTTGGGTTTGAATTAAACGTAAGTATCAAGACATTGCGCTCTATCGCCGAACAAAGAAAGCTGGAGGACAAGCCGAAAAGGAAGAAAACAATATAATACAATGTAGGATGTAGGATGTCTGATTTCTTTAGTCTTGGTAAGATTTTCCTGTTTCTGCGCCTCTTTACTTTTAAATAGTAATTTCCAACAACTTAAGCTAAAACAATTCAATAGGCCTTGTGCTCGAAAAAAATCAGACATCCCACATCCTAAATCAGATATACCATAAGCCTGCCTAACGATGAACTTTTGTACACTGTATTTGAATTTGGCTAATCACCTATTTCAAAGTAAATTCGCACCGCTAAACATAAATAGTAATAAACTGTTTTAATAAGTAACTCATCCAATAATAAAACAACAAAAAAGTATGGCATACGATGTAATTGTGTTAGGTAGCGGCCCTGGTGGATACCCGGCGGCAATAAGAGCTAGTCAATTAGGTAAAAAAGTAGCTATTATAGAGAAAGAACTGCTGGGCGGTATTTGCCTAAACTGGGGTTGCATACCCACTAAAGCTTTAATTAAAAGTGCTAACGTGTACGATTACGCCAAACACGCTGGTAATTATGGAATTACGATAGATAACCCAAGCCATGATTTTGATGCGGTAATTAAACGCAGCCGTGGCGTTGCAGATAAAATGAGCAAGGGCGTTCAATTTTTAATGAAAAAGAATAAGATTGATGTGGTAATGGGCTACGGCAAGTTGATAGCACCAACAAAACTAGAAGTAACCGCAGCAGATGGCACCAAGCAAATATTAGAAGCAAAAAATATCATCATCGCCACTGGCGGAAGAAGCCGACAATTACCAACAATGCCTATTGATGGCAAAAAAATTATAGGCTATCGCGAAGCAATGACATTGCCTTCTCCTCAACCAAAAACAATGATTATTTGTGGTAGCGGCGCAATAGGCAGCGAGTTTGCTTATTTTTATAACTCCATGGGCACAAAGGTTACTATAGTTGAGTTTATGCCCCGCATTGTACCCGTTGAAGATGAAGACATTAGCAAGGAACTGGAAAAGCAATTTAAAAAGCAAGGCATAGAAATTATGACTAGCAGCGAAGTATTAAGTGTTGATACTAGTGGCGAAGGCATAAAAGCAAGAGTAAAAACACCCAATGGTGAAATTGAGCTTACGGCTGATATTTTATTAAGTGCTGTAGGCATTGTAGCTAACCTTGAAAATATTGGACTGGAAGAATTAGGCATTAAAACTGAAAAAGGAAGAATTATAAGAGATGCGAACGGGCTTACAAATATACCTGGCATTTATGCTTTGGGCGATTGTACCCCTCACCAGGCGTTGGCACATAAAGCAACAAGGGAAGGCATTAGCGTAGCAGAACATCTTTGCGGCCAGCATACTGACCCTATCGATTATAATAATGTACCAGGCTGTACCTATTGCTCACCTGAGGTTGCTTCTGTTGGTTTTACAGAAAAAGCAGCCAAAGAAGCGGGTTACGAAATTAAAGTAGGAAAATTTCCATTTATTGCCAGCGGCAAGGCAACTGCTGCAGGTGCAACAGAAGGTTTTGTAAAAGTTATTTACGATGCAAAGTATGGTGAATTATTAGGCTGCCACATGATTGGTATGAACGTAACAGAAATGATTGCCGAAGTAGTAGTAGCCCGTAAGCTGGAAACTACAGGCCATGAAATAATGAACGCCATCCACCCTCACCCTACTATGAGCGAAGCTTTAAAGGAAGCTACCGCAATGGCTTACGGCGAGGCAACAGATATTTAATTTAGCTTGTTATTATATCAAAAAGGCTGCAGGTAACTGTAGCCTTTTTTAGTTTTAACTTATTTTCGTAATAATAATAATTGTGTATTTATGGGAATTATTTTATTATTAATATCCCATATCCGTATGGGCGCATATAATTATTATGTCCTTAAAGCCATGCTGATGCTACATCTTAGCTTTTAACAGCCCACATTTTTTATCGGTATGGTTATTGGTTTTAATTATCTACATTAAAAAAATAAAAAATGGCTAATCAAAAACAATTTGGTGTATGGATGGATACACAGCATGCAACAATAGTAGGAAAAGAAAATATAGAAGATGGCCCACTAGTAATTTTAGGCCATGTAAAAGGTGAATTGGCTGGACCTAACAGCAGTGAAAAAAATGCCAACAATGAAGAAAAGACTTTATTGGCTAAATACTTTAAAGAGATTACCACTCATTTTCAAAATGCTACGCACCTACATATAACGGGTACCGGCCAGGCACAGGAACAGTTTATACACTATTTGGCTGATACGCCGCAATTTAAAAATACCGTTACTGAAGAATCTACCAGCACAAAAATGAGCGATGAAAAATTGCTGGAGTTTTTGGCTAATAAAATAAAATAAGAAATACTATTCAATGCTGTTAAGTTAAGAGCTTTCCTCTTTTTTGGATAGGGTTAGGTAAATACAGACATTTAAATCCTTAATTTAACGGCATTTAAGAATTAATTATTGCAGGTTGCTAATCATCTTTAAGTTGATGGCGACCTTTTTTTATTTTATAGTTTTTCTATTGTTTATTGGGAAACAAGTTTTGTACAAAACTTGTTTGAATTGCTAAAAACAACGGTGGTATCTAAATCGCTCATGCCGGGTTTGATAATACAACTACGATTGCGATACTATTAGAGCAAGTAGGGCAACGAGTACCCAAATAAATTTTATTCTTAATTTGCTTTTTAATATTGTCAAAAATAATAGGTAACAATAATTTAAAATTTATTTTTATTACTTACATCCATGCACATAATAATAGGTACTACTGTCAGCAAAAACATGTAGTTGAAGATATGCTGTATTTATTGTTTGTCTTATTTATGAGGCTTTCTAATTTATGGCTTGCTGTAAATGCCTAAAAGTAAAATGACCCCCACTCTCTTATAAACCGGCTAAAATGTATTCTAGCTGATGATTGTAAGGTTACACAGTTATAGATAACTTTAGTTTTAATGAATAATGCAAGCCCATGTGTCAATTTTCCTACCGAGGCAATAGTTATTTATTAATAAAGCAATCAGAGCAAGCGTGGAAGAATAACGTAATATCGCTTTTTTCAAATAGTGAATCACAGTGGGTAGTTAGTAAACACCCAAGTAAAGCAATGGCAATATTGTACAAAAATATGTACAGTGTTTTTTTAAAGCTTACTGTTTTATTAGAGGATTATTTCCTGGTTTGATTTGATGTAATTTTTGGCTGTTTAACAAACTTATTGCTTTCTAAAACCAGCAACGCAATAATTATAATCAAAAATAACAAACCTGTATTATTTTATTGATAAGTAAATATCTACTTCAGCACTATTCCAGTCTCTGCTGCGTTCGTCGTACACTTCAAAATCTATCTGGTAGCTTCGGGCAATATCTGTGGACCATACTTGTTTCCAGGCATTTACCATACAATCTGGCATTTTTCCTTTAGCAAAAATTTTATGGTAATTGCCGGCAGGTATTGTAAGGCTTTGCAGGCCATCTGGTATGTTTGCGTAAGAACTTACCTTACAGCCAATAAAATATCCAAAGGGCTTTCTGCTATCACCATCATAATTGTAATAAACACCAAATATTTCATCGCTTTGTTTATTAGGTATAGCAGCTACATATTTATTTTTATCAAACTCGTGCCACAAGTTTTCACAATCAATATGCGATTGCCCGTTTGCATTAGTTGTCTTATTTTTTAGGGCTAACCCAATCAGCTTTATTTCATCAATGGCAACGATATTCATAATTTTTGGTTTATTGTTTTTAGTTTTTTGTTTATATGGGGCCTATCCTTTTTAAAACAATCTTCAATTAAAATCAGTACAGCAGTACCAGTACAAATTAAATATTGATAAATCCTTCCAAATAAACAATGGATGGCAATCTAAAAATTAAACTTTTTAAGTAGTAAAGCCCTGCAACAAAATGCCTGATCTTGAACCCAAAGAAATTCTTAATTTTTAATTCTTAACTCTTAATTCTTAATTGCCTTCCCATGTTCCTCCCTATAATGCTGCAGCAAAAGATCGCCGCCAAAATCATTTTTTAAATCACGGATAACGGTGTGGATATGGTTGGCATTGTTCTGCGAATTATCGTACTCTATAATTATGGTTGGTCCTTGAATGCGATAGTAGTATGGCTTTCCCAGCGCGTGGGTGGTATAGCCAGCCCAGCTAAACCAAAGCTTGTCCAGCCCGGCTGCCTGTATTTCTTTTAGCATGATGGCCGCAAAAGGTTTTGTGTACCTGTGCAGGTAAAGCCCAATTAATTGCAGCAATTGTTGCTGGTGCGCAGGCGATAACTGGTAATAAGGTATGCCTGCGGGATGTTCAATTAAAGCCTGTCGGTTGGCAAGCGTTATAATTTCTTTAGGCGCCAGGGAATCTATAATAGCCAGCTTCATTTCGCCGGGAGTTAATGCATGCAGCATTGCAAAACCTTCGTCTGTTTCTTCTTTTAGTACTTCTTTATTTTTATAGATGCCTTCTTGTACGATGGCTGGGTTGCTGCCTAAAAAGCTGGGAGTGCCTGCTACCAATTCTTTTTTATTGGCGCTAAAATGAAATGCAACGTGGTGCCCTTCAAACCGCCAGCCCCAAATAGTACTATCGCCTGGTATGCCGAATATGGTCATAAAATATTTTCCAGTATCCCGGTAATGGTCTTCTGGCTTGCGGTGTTCTATTTCTTTGAGCACATTATCCAAAAGCATAATGGCATTTATTTTTTTTACGGTTTGTTCGGTTAGGCAGGTTTCCAAAAGTACCATTAAAGCCTTCCTTTGAGGTAACGAAAGTTCGTTATAAGAAATACCCTTCCGGTCATCTAACGGTACATAATTAAACCGGTAGCGCTCTGTTGTATCGAAAGGATAAAAAGCTTTAGTATGTTGGGCACTATCCAGCAGGCTAAGAAAGGTAGTGGCTTTTGTAACCATATCCTGGCTTTTAACACTAGTAATAAATAAAAAACAAAAAGCAATCAGCAAGCAACAGCGGTTCATATAGTATAATTAAGTGCAACAAATATAAGTTTTATGTGTGATGTTGGATTCCTGATTTTTGATGTGAGATGTGAGATGCGTAATATCTTTCAACCCGAAGTGTCTTTGGTTAATGCTGAGGCTTAATTCATTTTATAATGTGATGATTTTTTGAGGAAGCAAATATCTTTAAATTTTGGTTCAACGTAGTAACACACCGCGGCGTGTTACTACAAATGAAAAATAGCCAACCTGCATACACCCCATAATGCATAATAAAAGCTCCCTGAAAAACCAATGTAAGAAGTGCAACTTCCGCCCGGCTGCTATTCTAACGGGATTGTGAAGACCCACATGGCTATGTATTTGCCGAAAAAAAAATAATTAAGAATTAAAAATCAATGCCGTTAAGTTAAGGATTTATATGTTTGTCTTTACCTCACCCTAACCCTCTCCAAAGGAGAGGAAAGGTCTTAACTTAACGGCATGGAATTAAAAATTCCTTCGAATGGTAGGTTTAAAGCAGATTAAACTATCAAGTGAAGACAAATAAAAAATAATAAACTAAAAACCCTAACTCATAACTTATAACTACTAAGGTCTTTCATAATTACCTTAGCCAAGGCTGTGGCTAATTTTACCGGTACGGCGTTGCCGATCATCTTGTAGCCCGCTGCTAAATTTTTGTATTGAAAAATAAAGTTATCAGGAAAAGTCTGTACCCTGGCGCATTCCCGTACGCTCAACCTTCTGTATAATGATTCGTTGCCTGCTACAAATATTCTTTTATCTACCCCAACTAATTCCATTTTTGGTGCTTGTGGGTGCAAAGGTGCGTGCCTGCCGCCTGCCTGTATAGTAAATGAAACCTCATTCCAGTTACGCACCCTGTTCCTAGACATATACATGGTTGAAAAACCGCCAATCATATATTCGTGGTTGGGTATTTTGCAAAGGCCGCCGTTGGTTTGCTGGGTTTGTTGTGCCGGCAAGGCAGTATCTTTTAAATCACTGATGGTATCAAATAAGCTTACTTTATTTTTAATGGTTTTCCCTTCGGGGAAGCTAAACTCCAGCCCCAGGTCGCTTCTGTAGCCTATAAAGAAAACTCTTTTCCTATCTTGCGGCACGCCAAAATCTGATGCATTTAATAACTTGAAAGATAAATTGTAGCCACATTCTTTAAACATAGCCTTAATATTTTCCAACGCATTTTTATGCATAGGCAATAACATGCCGCTTACATTTTCCGCTAAAAAAAAATTTGGTTGCTTAGCTTTCAATATCCTTATAAAATCAAAGAAAAGCTGGCCCCTTTTATCGCCAATGCCCCTTAACGTTCCCGCGGCACTCCAGCTTTGGCAGGGCGGGCCACCAATAATGCCATCGCAATCTGGCACTTCATCCGCAGGTATATCAGTAATGCTGCGGGTATCTAAAAAAGTATGGGGATGGTTTAAACGGTAAGTGGACCAGATGTCGCGGTCGTATTCGTTGGCATAAATGCATTTAAAGCCTGCTTTAGAAAACCCAAGGTCTAGCCCGCCAGCGCCGGCAAAAAACGTTGCTAATTTTAACTTCTCCATACTTTTTTATTGCATAATAAACTGCAAATTATTGTTTTATTGTACGCTGATTGTTTCTTTATTGTTTTTAATATCCATATAGTTTGCCAGGTATTTATCTACTACCTCCTTATCCTTAATTACCACAAACTGCCCTACTTCGGCATAAATGCCTTTATAGCTTTTACCCGGGTTATGTACAAAATTATTAATGGCCACATTATCCAAATAAATAAACTGTGTGGGCGTATAATTAAATGTAGATACAAAAACGGCGTCATCTACAATAATGTATTTGCTGTGGCAGTTTTCATTTACCTGGTATTGTATGTTGGGTACGCCTTGCACTTGTTTAAAAAAATGTATAAAGCTGCCCGTATTAGCAGGGCGGCGAAAGGTATTAGTTTCATCATGGCTACCATCGGTAAAGGTCTGCGATAAAATAGTAATGGCCAAACCTTCAGTAGCTTTTTGCAGTAATAAACTGGCAAGCCCGTTTCTTTTATTAATTGCAGTAGTAAAACCAGTATGGTATTGCACATTTATCTGGTAGTTAACCGGGCATACATGCTGCCCTACTATTATAACCCGTTTTTTTGCTGCAGTAATTAAAGCGGTTAAATAATCTTCTACCTGTAAAGAGGCATTATAATAAAAAGGTGCCATAAAGCCACCATTGGCTTGTAACGGTTGTTGCACGGGCGTTACAACAAAATCGCAAGGTGCGGCGGTAAAATCAAATTCGCTTATGTGGATGGCCGTTTTCTGCAAGGCTGTAAAAAAATCAATTGCAGCTTGCTGATAGGTTGGCTCATTGTAAATAAACAATAAGTTTTCTTCTTTAACAAGGTCACGCACGGTAAAGTTAGAAGATGTGATGGCCATATCGTACCGCCCATTATCATGCTTAAATAAAAAAGATTTTGCATGCAGCGAGTAAGGCATATTGCCCCGCGAAAACTTTTTGACGTTGCTGCTACGGATGTATAAGTGTGGAAAAAAGTATAAGTTATAGCCGGCATATTGCTTGCTGTAATGCCCGGAAAATATTTCTTTGGCCAAGGCACGCTTGGTACCATTGGTAATTACATCCCGGGTTTCTACATCAATAACGTCTTTTGCGTTTGTATCATCGTAGCCTTCAATGGGTATGGTGTACACGTTTACCTGTATGCCTTTTTGTGCCAATAGTATAAATTGCCCGTGCAATAAGCTGTTGTTAAAAAGATAAAGGCATACATGTATTTCCGATAAGGTACTGGCATGCGTGGTTAAATATTGAAGCAAAGCTTTTATTAATTTGGGGCTGCAGCCACTGCTATAAAAATCGAATTTGTTTTTATAGCCAGCGGGGCCATCAAAAAAAACGTCAAAAGGCATGGTATTATTTTGGGTACGGTTAATAGGGGTGTTTGTACAACCAGTAGGAAAGAATATCTTTTTAATAAGAATACGCAAGCATACGGATTACTTTACAAATGATCAGTTTTCGGGATTTGTTAAGCCTGTGAAGTTACAGTGTTCTTTTAAATAATTAGTAAACACCCGCTACATGTTTGGCATCAGGAGCAACGCGTAATTTGCGTTACGCAATTATTAAATATTGATAAGCATCTTCAATTTCACTTCCAAAACAATAATTAAAGATATAGATACTATTGCTTAGTGAATTTAAAAAATAGGTATACATAATAACCCCATTAAGTTGAATCTTTTCCTCTGCGTAAAAGATGGTTAGAGTGACGTATAGTTAAACATATATATATGTTTGACTACAGTGCATTTGAATTTGAAAGCTTTTATAAAATATTCATTAAAAAAAGAAGATTTCCCTAAAAATCTTCCCCATAATTTCCTTTCTTAAAATATTTTATCCTACATTTTAAAGGATGTATTTTTTGCATCCATCGCATCGCTTCAGGCGGCATCAATAGTTATTCCCTCGCATCAGTTATAACAAAAAATAGCCAAAAACAGCGCTCTATTAAAAATTAAGCCTCAACGCCAATATTTATATCCACAAGATGTACTGTTTTTTATTTTTATGCGTTTACATCTGATAGCGATCTAAATACATATCCATGTTAAAACTTTTAAACGCACAAACAGGTACAATAATTTATAACTTAACTGCAAATAGTGGCACATTACACATTCTTAAGCGTGCTACCAATTTATATTTTCTTAAATCACCGCTATTAACCTTGCATAGCTATCACTTTTCAAGTAATCAGACATCGCAAGAAGGCACAATTAAAATTTTGAATTATCGGGCAGGCCAAACTTATCATACACAGGCATGGAAACGATATTTACTCACAATTAGCGTACGTATTAATTGAAATACAATAAATAAAACCGATGAAAAAACAATTACTCCTTACTATGGCTTTTGCCATAACATGTCTCCAAACTTTTACAGCCGTATTTGCTCAAGTATGGTCAGCACCTGTAATGACATCCTCTACCATTGCTGGGCCCGGTGGCAATATTGGCACTTACAGCGGCACCTTAATTGTTAATGGAAATCCAGCTATTGCTTATTACGACCTATTACATTCAAGCCTTGTATATGTAAGGGCAACAAATGCAGCAGGCACCGCATGGGGCAACCCTGTGCTTATAGATTTTGATGGGGATGTAGGTTCTTATTTATCTATAGAAATTATAAAAGGCAATCCTGCCATTGCTTATTACGATGCTGATAATGCGGCATTAAAGTATGTACGCTCACTAGATATTAATGGTACTTCGTGGGGCGCAACAGTAACGCTGGATGCAAGTGTAAGTGTTGGAAAGTACGCTTCCCTCCAATACGTTAACGGTTACCCCGCTATTGCTTATTACGATGAAACCAATACAGCACTTAAATATATCAGGGCTGTAGATAGTACCGGGGCTACCTGGGGCACCGCAATTACGCTTGATGTTACTAATATTGTTGGCGAATATGCTTCTATGCAAATTGTTGATGGCATGCCAGCTATTGCATACTACGATGAAACGGCCAAGTCGCTAAAATATATACGGGCAACAAATGCCAATGGTACTGCGTGGGGGACCGCTCAAGTAATTATTGCTGGAAACGCTGGCACGTTTGTTTATTTAAAGGTTGTTAATGGTAACCCCGCCATAGCATTTCACGATAAAAATAATGCTATATTAAAATACATACGCAGCAATGATATAGACGGTACAGCCTGGGCTGCCGCAGTAACAGTGTACACAAACTCTACTGCAGGCCTTGGTGTTAGCTGCTTACAAATAATAAATAACAATCCTGCAATTAGTTTTTGGGATTATACAACGACCAGCATAATATATATACGCGCTGTAGATATTGACGGCAGTAGCTGGGCTGCCTCGTCAGTTACTTTGGGCAACGGCGGTACGGAGATGGGTGGAACATGCCCGCTGCTATTTGTAGGTGGAAACCCCACTGTTGCTTATTACGATTATAATAAAACTGCTTTAAAATATATTACCGCCGATGATGCGAGTGGTGCCAGCTGGTCAGCCACGCCAATTATCTTTACCGATTTGCCAAGCATTGGCACTTTCACCAGCCTGCAAATAGTAAATGGAATGCCAGCTATGGCTTATTTTAACGATAATTCTAATTTAATGTATGTACGGGCTTTAGATGCCACAGGCAAAACATGGGGTACACCCCAATTGTTGGATGGTGCCGGTATGTCCTCAAACTCAATATCTGGCTATAACCCTTCTTTACGCATTGTTAATGGCAAGCCTGCTATTGTTTATTTTGGTGGTAATATGCCAGGGCTTAAATATATATATGCCAACGATGCATCTGGCAGTACCTGGGCAGCACCTCTACAATTATATAGTGGTTTTAATTTGGGGCTAATGAGCGATTTGCAGGTAATTAGCGGCAACCCTGCCATTGTTTTTACCAATGCTACTAATAAGCAGCTTGGCTATATGCGGGCTACAGATGCCGCAGGCACGGCATGGCCTGCACCAACATACCTTGATAATTCTGGAGCAAACGATAATGTAGGGCCTTCGCTGGAAACTGTAAATGGAAAGCCTGCCATAGCCTATATAGACCAGAACAACAGGCGGCTTAAATATATTGCCGCCAACGATGCTACTGGTGCTGTCTGGAATGTGCCGGTTACATTAGGCGCTATAGGTAGCTTTAATGATGCTCCTTCTTTAAAAATAGTAAATGGCTTTCCTGCCATTGCTTATAATGCAACGGGCAACAAGGTAAATTATGTACAGGCAAACGATGCAGATGGTGCCACTTGGGCAGTAGCAGTTACAGCCGCCGGGGCAAATGGGCAATACAGTTCATTACAGGTAATAAATGGCAAACCTGCTATTGCGTATTACGCCTTCGGTTTAAAATATGTTGCTGCAAGCAATGTATCTGGCAGTGCATGGGGTGCTGTAGTTACTTTAAGCAGTATTTTATACAATGGCCAATACACATCCATGGTGCCGATGGGCACTGGCGCAGGTATTGCTTACTTTAACGGGCATAACTTTTTTCCCTATTTTATATCTTCTTCATTGGTTGTTTTACCAGTTACCTTAAGTGATATCCGTGCTTACCAAAAAAACACAGGTGTGCAGGTTGAGTGGACGGCACAGCAGGAGTCTGGCATAAAAAGCTATACTGTTCAAAAAAGCAGCAATGGCTCCAACTTTACAGGCTTAGGTGTTGTTGCGGCAAAAAATAATGGGCTTGTAACAGTGTATGCCTTACCAGATGACAACCCCTTTAACGGCATTAATTATTACCGCCTAAATATAATTGACATAGATGGTACTGCTAAATACAGCAAAATAGTAAGCGTTAATATTGGTGTAATGCAAAGTGTTACAATTTATCCAAACCCGGTAACAGGCAACAATATCTCTTTGAAAATAAATCTTCCGAAAGGGGTTTACAATATTGTGCTTGTAAATAATATGGGTGTACCAGTAGCTACAAGGCAATTTAGCCATAACGGCGCTACAGCACAGCAAAACCTGGAGCTTGCAAAAACATTACCCGTTGGTATTTACCAATTAAGGGTTACGGGTATTGGCGTAAATATTACACTGCCAGTTTTGAAAAATTAAAAGCTAATAAAAGTTAGGTATATAATCCATAAGCTTCGTAAGAGGTTTATGGATTTTTTATGTGATGGCTCTTTGAAAATGCTAGGGTACCTTTTTTAAAAAAATTTTTTATTTTATTAGTTGAAATAATACAAATAAATACTGCCCTATAGATTATTGATAGTAGGTAAGCCGCTACAACTTGAAGCATCCTGCCCACATCTGCATTATAAAAGGATATGCGTAAAATAAAAAAGGGACCAGGATAAAAATCCAGCCCCGTATTTTTGTCTAATATCCTATGAAAAACCATAAAGTAATTTTCATTAACCGTGCCAGTTATAATTTTATATAATTACACGCCTATATTTTTAAAATTGTTTATACCCTACTTATTCTAAGTAAAGTTATTTACCCATTGTAGCGTAGAGTTTACCCATAGAGTAATAAAATGCACAGAAAAATTCATAATGCATTGAATTGAGTGTGGCATGCTTTTGCATCATATTAATTTTCTATAGCCACTGCTTTAAAATTCAATATTTACTTTGGTTTCAATATTTTTAGAAAATATTAAGCCTCATGGGAGGCTTTCCTGTAACAAGTATGTGAAGCTATAGAAAAACCAAAAAAAAAGACTGCGATTATGCAGCCTTTTTTTTTATTATTAACGTATGTAATTAGTTCTTTTTGGTACAATGGTGCTCACCTTACAACCTCCTATGAAGTAATATAGGTAAAAAACTAAAAAATGCCAGCCGTTTACTTAACAATGTTATTACAACAACGTTTAGTTAAGTCTCTTCCTCTTCTTTGGAGTTGGTTTGGGTGAGAAAATACGAACATTTAAAACCTTGACTTAATGGCATTGAATGTTATTATAGCATTAGTTCATTGGCCTTGTTATTTTAAAATCTTCTGCAAACAACCTGGCACTATCTATTAAATCTTTTAATATATGGTCATTAGTGTACTTAAGCACTTTTAGGTTTACAGATTCCTCCTCATATATATAGTTTATAGCTACTGCAATTTCTTTATCTCTTTTAATGCCCTTATTATAAAATGCTGCCCGTTAGCACTGATAAATTTTTCATTATAAATTTCTGTTGGTTGCATATTCAAAAAAAATTATTATTTATAAAGAGGCCGAAAATAGTCGCTCTTTCTTTTTGTTTATTTGCCTTTGGCTAAATTATGTTCATTATAATTCAGTAATAGTGGTAAAGATTTACACCGAGCAGTTGTATATTGATTATTAAAACTTGTATCATCAAAAATTTACTATCAACACTTGCCCTAAAACAATAGTAGCCTTCCTTTCAATTTCTTATGTAATATAATTTGTTGTATTGCCATAAAATCCAATGTAAGCTTTTTGCAGGTAACTTTTAACTAGCTAGCAGTTATATCTTATAGCCATATACATAACAATTTGCACAAAAATTTAAGTTTTTATAGATAAGCTATTAATAGGGTAAGCAGCTTATTTGCAAATGTAGCAATATAAGATAATGTTATTAGAGCGTCATTACGTTATACCGCATAAATTATCTGGAAAAATTGATTACATATTTTCACCATACACAGGGCATAAAATAACATACCAGCTTTTAGGCAACCGTAACCCTTTTACATTTAATCGCCATCAATTTAAGTTATTTAACTTTTATGGCGCCACAACCTTATATCTCCTTAAAAAGGGCTGGTAATAAGGTATATAACAATAAAAAAAATTTAACCCAAGGGGTTTGCTTTATAATAATCTAAATAAATATGTATTAAATTGAACATTTTATTTTATCCTGCGTTTGAATAAATTAATAAAAGATTAAACAATAGAGGATTAAAAATTATTGCAGTAAAATCATATAATCTATTTATCCTAAAATGAGCAATAGTAATCAAGCTTTTTTTTTGTGCTAAGGCTCAATATCTCAGTGCTATTTAAATATTTTTTCATCAACCGCTCAAATAATAACCATTTAAATTACAATTATGATTAAAAAAATTACTATAGCAGATATCCTGCTGATGGGTTCTGCATTGCTTTCACTTATTTATTCCGAAACGCTTTGGTATAAAGGAGAAAAGGAATCTGCTATTTTTATTGGCCTTTGGGTACCGTCGATTATTGGCTTTAGTATTTATTTAAAACTTTTAAATACAAAAAAAAATGATTGAGTTTATACCATATTTTGCCGGGATAATTACTTTATTGTTTGGAGCAGGTTGTTTTTTATCACTACAAAAAGCAAAAGGAGAAAGAGAAAAATAGCATTAATCCATTTTGTACTTTTTATTTATTTATTTAAGTTTAAAACGTACTACAAAAGGCATACTTGATTGATATAACCATTACTCAAAAAAAGCCGGTTATTTAACTTAACCGTAAAGGGTAGCCAGGTATTAGCGTTAAATAACTGGCTTTTATTTTTATAAGTTTTTGTAACAAACTTAAGTTTTTAAAGCTATGAGGGCCGCAAAGTATATTATTTTGCAGCCCTTTTTTTTGAAGGATTTACAAAGAAATTTACTTTAGCAACCTTGCCTATTGCTAATTACAAGAACTGGTTTTATAGACGATGGCAGAAAAATTATCAAAGAGTTATTATAATGTAACCATAAAAACGATTGCTTAAGATTCTTGAAAAGTAGTAGTTATCAATTTTCCAGATAATTAAAATTTTGCCTTGGTTACATTTCGTTATACTAAATTTTAGTAAGCCCGCAAGATTGTAAATAATTAAAAATAGGATCATAAAATGATGGTAAAGCAGTCTCATCATTTGTATCACCAGTTGGTACAAAAACAATGATCCCTTCTCTTGCTCTTGTTAATAACACTCTATATGTATTCAATAAAAACTGCTTCTCTGCAATTCCATTTATTTGATTCGATTTTGTGCCTGAAAAGCTTTTGTACTCCCATCCATTATTACTTCTTCTTAAATCTGCATCCCAGCAAATACCCACCCAGTCTAGTTCTAATCCTTGAACTTTATATTCAGTAGCTACAATTTCTAAATAGTAAGATGACCTGACATCTGTTTCATCATTTAAAAACCACATTGCTTCATCTATTTCTTCTCTAACATTTATACCATAAGGCTTCAGTCGCAACGCCCCCGAGCTCGCAATCAAACCAATTCTTTTGTTACCTGATTTTTTTTGTTTTAACCAATCTTTTGCAGTGGCTATATTGCGAGTTATAAATAATGGGTAGTTTGCTTTTATAGAACTTGCAAGGTCAAAAGCTTTTTGTGAATTATTATTAATTAAAGCAGTGACCCAAGCATTTAAGTTATTAGCTTTAAAAGAACGTTGGCTTATACTTAAATGCAAGTGATTGTTTTTATAAATTGTTAGTTGTTTCGGTATGGTATCAAATAATGTTTGTCCAGCGGTTAAAATATCTCCAGAAAGCAATTGTTCTGAAATATGAATATGCCAATTATTGTATTTTTTCTGTAAAGCTTTGCCCCATTCTGCAATGCCACCTTCTCCGGTATTTATTTCTTGCCCACCACCTACCAATGCAATGATGACGGCCCATCCTTCATGCCTGTTCATAAATTCAAATAGTAATTCAGCTTCTGATTTTTCTTCTATTTTAAATGGATTCTTTTCACGGTTCTCATTTTGCTTTGCTTTACGGCTAAACTGTTCAGCATCCCAACAACGTTGGGCTTCATCAAACACAACTATCCTCTCTGGAGGTGGCGTACTCTTTCTAATACCGTCTTTAATGAATAAGTGAAGATTTTGAATTTTAGATTTTACTTCTCGGTCTGATTCTTTTTTTGTTTGCCTGGTTGTAATTTGCTTTGATTTGTATAATGCGTTTTGCCTGTTAAAATGATCTCTGCCAAGCGCTTCTCGTAAAACATTAATTAACGGGCCATTTCCGGAGAAATATGCTGTATTCGTATCTTTTCCACCAAAATCCTCTTTTTCATGCACCACGTTTAAGCCTATCAACGTTTTACCAGCACCTGGCACTCCTGTTACAAAACATACAATTTTTTCATTGTCTGCTTTTGCTTTATTTATTACATTAATTAAATAATTGGTGGTATTTCTTAAGTCAGATTCACCAGCGCCCGATTTGGAAATCGTTTCTACCTTTTGTCCTGCAAATAATGCTTTTGCTGCATGTATTATTGAAGGTGTTGGCTGATACTCGCTTTCTTCCCATTTAGAAGGATCAATATAGATGTTCTTACTACTATGAAATTCTTGATAGACGGCGTATATTATCTCAGAAAAATTATTTGTATTCGTTTTTATACAGGGGTGAATGTTTTGATAATCCACTTTCAAAGTGCTTGAAACTTGTTTTGCCTCGGGAGCCAATAAAATAGGTATTATAATCTTATTTTTACTTTCAAAATGAAAATCATGTAAATCATTCGCGTAATCTTCCACTTACCTTATATCTGCCGATTCATAAGTTTTTCTTTCATATTTAAATTCAATAACAAAAATTATATCATTTGCAATAATCACTGCATCTATCCTACTCGACAGACGAGGTATTTCGTATTCGAGTAAAATATGCCAATTATATGTTGATGGATTTAAAACAGTTAGTTGCCTACAAGATATTTTTAGAATTTGTATAATGCTTTCCCACGAAATGGTTACCATTGTGAATTGCCGATTAAATGAAGTCTCAGCCTTATTAAGCTTTCCAATTATTATTGCCTTTTAAATTAATTAAACTAATAAATGTACACACCCTCAGCTAAAGGCGTCTGGTAAAGCTGGCATACGCTATCTTACAATGCATCATATATAGAGTATAACTAGCAGACAATATGATACAATTTCGTTATATATCGAGTATAACTGGCACATTCGCTATTAACCCTTTTAATCTATCGGTTGAACATGGTAAATAACGTTTTTTTATTATTAAATTAAATGCGTCATCCTTAATCAGCCAAATCATTTTGATTCGTTTATTTATCGTTTCTATCCTATTTGTATGCTAACGAAAGCCTTCTATAGAGGGGTAGGCAGGGTAAGCACAAACATCAAAATCCTTAACTTAACGGCATTGTATTAAAGGAATATATTGTGATTTAAAAAGTACGAAAAACTTTTAAGCCTACATAAGATAGATTGCCGTCGGTAATGGCAGTACTAGTATAATTAATTATTGCCTGCAGCTTACCAAAGTCGTACCCTATTTGTGGACTGGTTAAAAAACCACCAGTTTTTTCTCCTTCAATAGAAAAATAACCATACCCGGCACCGAGGGCTAAGAAGAAATTACCATTTCTATACCGTGCACCAACAATTATGGGGATATGAAATGTACCCTGCCTATTATTACTACCCTTATTTTTAAAGCCTACCACTTCAACTTGTGCAAAGCCGGCAATAGTTTCATTTATATGATACACTGCCAAGGCGCTTGCCCCAGCCCCAAAATTACTATACTGCTTAAGGTTGCTTAAAGGCAATGCAATAATAGCGCCTATGCCAATCTTTAATTTTTTTTCATCTGCGTCATCTTCCTGCGCAAACAGTTTAACGGTACAAATGGTAAGGGCTAATAGCAAGAATATTATTTTCATACCGTAATGTACAAACAAATAAAAATTATTATAGGCTTGCTTATGGAGTATGTTTTTTTTGATGCAGGGTTTCATTATTGCTGAGCATTTTATGTACAGCAATAATTTATTATACCGCATAGAAATAGGTAAACTTTTGGGATACTACCTGTAACTCCGGTAACAATGGGTAAATGTATTTTTTTAATTAACTACAAAAAATAGTTAAATGCTTAATCAAAAATGATAATACAATTTTTGGGGATGGTAGATATTTTAAATGCCTATTAGATTTATGTATAAAAAGTTTCATCCCAATCTATTCGGCGTTTTGAAGGAAGTTTATTTTACACCTTTTGCAAAAAGGAAGAAAATATAGTGGAAATGACCTAAACAACACTTATAAGTTTTTATGTGTATGTGATAATAGAATGAGTTTTTTAATAGTCTCTACCAAAAGCCATTGCAAATTAATTGAATTGAAAAGTAATAAAAAATGTGAAATTTTAAAATGTATTAACAATCATTTTTTAAAAAATGCATCTAAAAGTGTTTTAATACCATGTTTTTACTTCGTCCATTTTGTTCCTATTAATATTTTAGTTTAAAAGTATGAGTGGTCATATAAACTATGATTTATAAGTACCAAATTAATAATTATAAAATTTTCTGATCTTAACAAAAAAAACAAAATTGACTAAATATAATAAATTACATTTTTTGTTATATGATCTAATAGTTAAAAAATTTGCTGACATGCTAAATGGAGAATGTAACTAATATCAATAAATTATTCTTCCTCTTAAGAAAAAATATACAAATGAAAAAAGTTTACCAATAACAATAATATAATTGGATTAATAATTTAATCCGAAATATAGCTTTATGCGGGTCGAGTTGCATTATAATTTTAAACAATTT
>JANXVN010000285.1 GCA_025351645.1 Ferruginibacter sp. | reverse complement strand
GGAAATTTAAATAACTCAGATAGGCGCAGGGCTCCAGCCTTGTTGCCCACTGTTACTAAGATCCGCATTTAAAAACCATCCAAAATAACTAAGACTAACCGGCCTTTTCTATCCGTATAATAATCTGTGGCGCTACTTTGCAACCAATGCCATGGCTCGGCTACAAACCCAGCCCTCACAGGGTCCAATGAGTGTACTGTAAACAGTTGTTATAAGCTTCAGTCGTCTCCAAAGTACCGGATGATTCTCATGCTCCCAAAATTTAAGCTTTACATTACTGCTACTTTTTTAGCCTGCTTCCTCAAAGGTATGCACCAAACTTTCCCGCCTGCTTTCTTTTTGGGTTATTGATGATGGCATCTATCATTTTAATGGCAGTGTAGCTTTTCACGTACTACATTTTAGATGACTAAATCAATTATAGAATACCTATATTTAACTATAATTAAGTCTAATATCAGTACACTATGAAATATCTGTGTTATTTAACAATTATGCTATTGTTAATTGTAAGCTGCGCAAAAACTTCGCGAAACGAGCCTGTTACCCCTCCAGCGACAGCAATAAGTTATACGGCTAGCCCTGCTCTCACACCCGTTAAAACGAGTATAATAATTTACACAAGCAATAGCCAGTATACCAATCCCCTATATGTGCAAACCGGCGGCGCCTATTTTGATTATTTGAAGCCCATCGATGGATTTACTATCAGCAATATTGTAACAGATAAATACAGCACTGTAATAGGCATCAATCCTCAACTCTCTTACAATTATGGGGGTAGCAATATGTTTAAAGTGTTTAGTGTAACGGATGGGGTTAGGAGCTATGCTGACATGCGTATACTGGAACTTACAGGTACAGGTAGCTTTGTGCATGATGATGGCAGCGGGACTTTCGAGATGCCTGGTGGTGGCCAGATAATAATTCCGCCTTACGGTTTAGGAGTGTACCCCGGTGCAGTTTCTTTTGGCGTTGCGGCAGGCTACCTCCATCCTGCTATTAACGATTATGCTGTTAGCCTGCCTTGTTATGCAATGAGCGACGACAAGGGGAAAAGATGGTTTCTTAACTCTTTTGGTATGTACTATCTGGTGCCGCAGATAGGCAGTGTGGCAGACGCTGCTATAGATTTTAACCCGTCAGTACAAGTGATCATAAAGCTGCCGATTACTACCAAACAACAGGCTACTGCACCAGACAGCATTGAAGTATGGAATATTAATAGCAGTAGAGTATGGGAGAAAAACGGCTATGCGCATAAAGTAAATGGCCAGTACGAAAAACAAGTCACACGCAGGGGATCCTGGAATTTTGCCACTCCTATTGAAGGTGTGTATATAACTGTGCATTTAAGAACTGCCAATGGAAGTACCATAACGAACACAAGGATAAAACTGAAAAATGATGGGGATGAGGTGGCAGATGCAAGGACAGATGCCAATGGCGATGCACTGGTATTTGTTCCTTCACATAAAAATATTACCATTGATGTAATCAATGACCATCATTATGCTTGGGCCAATATCCAGCTGGTCAATCAGCTGTTGGGCTCTTTTGCCACAGCAGGTGAAAAAACATTTGTGGTGCCGGCCCGTATAGACCTTACAACAATTGAAGGGAATGCCTATAATTGCGATGGCTCTATATTAATGGATGGGGCTGCGGTGATTTTGAGCAGGTCGGCAAAAGAGGACCAGGGCTTTGCTATTGTTAATGGAAAATTCAAAGGAAGTATTTGGATAAACAGCGATATTAATTTTGAAGACATGAATATCCTGGATAGTAAAGGAACCATACTGAGTGGAAACAAAATGATTTTAGGGACACAGCTGATAAATCCTTTTGAGCAAAACGTCCGGCATTATAACCTGAATGATTATGGGTGTGCTGATGCTTCTGAATTGTATTGTAAGTACAGGATAGACACTACTAATTATATTATTGCTGCCCATGATGCCGGCGCTGCAAATCCTGTATTGACAAAAGCTGGCAGCAACATATCTATTGATGATAATGGAAAGGGAATAAGCCTTGATGGGTATTTTGGATGGGTGCTGGGCAATGGTTACCTGAATAATACCATAAAAATAAATGGCATAGTATATATTATCGAAGGAGATAGCGAGATTACTATTACCAGGATAGACACGGGTATAGGTGGTTATGTAGAAGGATGGTTCCAGGCATTTTATAGGGACAAGGCTACTGTGCCACATTATATTACAGGAAATTTTAGGGTGAAGAAATTATCATAAAAATATCTCACCTAGGCGCAGGGCTCCAGCCCTGTTGCCCACTGTTACTAAGCTTCGCATCTAAAAGCCATCCAAAATAACTACGTCTAACCGGCCTTTTCTATCCGTAAAATAATCTGTTGCGCTTCTTTGCAGCCAATGCCATGGCTCGGCTACAAACCCAGCCGTCACAGGGTTCCAATGAGTGTACTATAAACAGTTGTCATAAACTTCAGTCGTCTCCAGCAGTATGGGATGATTCTCATGCTCCCAAAATTTAAATTGTACATTACTGCTACTTTTTTTGCCTGCTTCCTCAAAGGTAGCAGCAAACTTTCCCACCTGCTTTCTTTCGGGTTGTTGATGATGGCATCTATCAGTTTCATGGCAGTATAGCTTTTCATATTCCTCCATATTGCTCCCAGTCCTTTCCTTCCCGGCAACTACAGAGGGTATGGAAATGGTTTGTCATTAACACCCATGCATGGATGTTAAGCCCCTGGCTTAGCTGGCAATGTTGTATGCTATCCAACACAATATCCCTATAAATATCCCGGGTAAAAACATCGCTGCAGCCAACAACTGTTGAGGTGGTAAAATAAATGGCGGAATTATCTACAAACTTGTACTTAGTGCTGATGGTAGCCGGAGTTTAAACAAAGTTATAAAGCTTATTGCGGCTTGTAGCGTAAGGCCTTATTTTACGGCTAAAACAAATTTGAAGAGTAGTAACAGTGGGCAACAGGGCTGGAGCCATGCGCCTATGGAGAAACCGCAAACCCTTGTCAAATTTTATCTGAACAAGGATTTGCAATTACCATTCATGATAGATGGGAACTCATATTTTTAAATAATTGCCAGCTATAAACTTATAATTATGCTTTAATTTCTACTGCTTCATTCACTAATTCCGCAACTTGAATATTTGCAATTAGTTTGATGTCTTCACCTAATCCTAAGCCGCCTGTGTCTGTCAATTTATTCCATGCCATTCCAAATTCTTTGCGATTAACGATTCCTGTTACTTCAAAACCATGTTTTAAAATACCATGGCCATTATCTTCTGAACCTCCATATTCAACTGGCTTGGTTACGCCTCTTAAAGTTAAATTTCCATTCATTTTGTAATCGCTGCCACCTACGTTTGTAAATGATGTAGACTCAAAAGTAATTTGCGGATATAAATCTGCTGTAAAAAAATCGCCAGATTGCAAATGCCCATCACGTTGAGCCTGGTTTGTGTCAATACTTTTTACATCAATTGTAAAATTTACTTTTGCATTATTGAAGCTTTCTTCCCGGGTAACTATTTTTCCTTCAAATTTTTTGAATGAACCTGTTACATTAGAAATAACCAAATGCTTGATTTTAAATTGCACATCGGAGTGCATCGTGTCTATTACCCATGTTGTAGGACTTGCCATATTTTTATGTTTTTTTATAACACAAAATTAAGGAACTTTACTTTCGAAAGTATAGTAGTTACCTGTGAGTAAGCAGGTGGCAATAAAAAATAAAAGAAGATGAATCAAAATGAAAACATCTGTCAGCATAAGCTAATGGTTACACGGGATACCCTTGAGGTAATTCAAGGCAAGTGGCGGATACCTATTATAATTGCTTTGACTTTTGGCGATAAGAGATTTGGGGAAATACAAAAAGAGATTGTGGATATATCACCCAAAATGTTGTCTCAGGAGTTAAAGGCCCTTGAGGAGAACAAAATTATTACCCGAACACTTTATGATAGTATGCCTGTAACGGTTGAATACTCACTGACGCCATTAGGCAAGTCTATGAAAAAATTGTTAGATGAAATTTTAAATTGGGGAACCCATTTTCGTAAAGAAATTGTTGGAAAATAAGAAGTCAACGTTACAGGAACAAATAGGCTTGCTGTGCTTCAATTGCCGGTTTAGCTAACCAATGAATAATACTATAGTCCCCGGTCTTACCCCCTCATCTTACCGGTGACGGCAATTAAGAAGGGCTTTTAAGAAATACAAAAACCTTGGGCACCCGGGCGGGCTATCCTCTCCAATCTTTTTTTGCGGAGGCCGACAAAAAAAGGATTTCCGATCCTATCCCTGGTGCTTTGCCTCGAAGCGTATTAGTTAGTTGTAAAAGTAAAATGGTTAAAGGGGATTGAAATTAATGTAAGGTTTTGATAGATTTGCATACATGCGCAGGGCTGGAGGCATGCGCCTATTCGTAATATATTCCTGCCCCACGAGCCCATACAGGCGGGCACTGGAACCCGGTAAAAGCCGGCTTATGCAATTCGCCGGAAGAATAGTATTATTCATCTGCAAAGTTTTACCATACAGGCATAGACGAATTTGTACTGCTCCCCCATTGCTGAAAAGTCCGCTGGCGCAAGCTTCCCCCGTTGGTGAAAACACACAACGGCGGCACACAATAATAATTAGTGCATTCGGACAGAAGAGTGGAAGATCAATAAAGTAAGATATTTACCAACAACGGCACAAAAAAGACTGCCTGTATTAACATGGCTGAAAGAGATTTGCCTACTGCTGAAAATTGATTGTTTATGTGCAGCACCTAAAAATAAACAATCACATGATGAATCGCTAAAAGTAAATATTAAGCCATTAAGTTAAAGCTATGGTGAAACACCAACCACGGCACCGGGAAATTCTAAACCAAAACTCCAACGCCGTAAAAAGAAGCCCGGCTCTGTGAACCGGGCGCTCTGCGTTTTAACCTTACCGTGCTTTTTTCTTTGGATCTGCTTTCCGCTGTGCTGAGCTTTTCTTTTTAGTAGGCTTATTCTTCCTTGGTTCAGCTGTTTTTTTTGACATAAATTTTAATTTAAGGTTAGTGAATTATTTACTGATAGCTGTTGAGTATTTTTTCTCTCTTACTTGTTGTCTTTTCAGAAGATGCAACTGTACAGCCACACTGTAAGCAAACAAAGATAGGCCTATAAAGGTAAATCGATATTAGCTTACAGTGGTTATTTTGCCATTTCTGGTGTTCTAACTTCACGCATTAAAAAAGCTACCCTATCTCAGCGAGCCGCTGTTGTGTGTTTTTCACCAACAGCCGAAGCGTATGTATCGATTGCTACATCTACTCCATTACGCCCTGCCAATATAATTATTACATTTACGGTATGGAAAAGTACGCCGAATACTGGCCACAATCCTACACTGCAACAATACTGCAATGGAAGCCCTTTATTTACGTGGTTGGTTTGTGATTAATAAATTTAGCTAACTCCGTGGCCTGGTTTCCCACCAGCCACTTCCTCTACATTCTATGGCTATTAAAATACCAGAAAATGCATTTAAAAAGTTTGACCGCCTGCGTTTGTATGGAATGTATGTAGTGCAGTGGCTGGTGGAACACCAGGCCACAGGTTTAAGCATTTTGTGTGGCAGCTAAACCAGCCACGGAGAAGGCAGCTCTAACCTTACTGTGGTGGCTTAGTTTTGATCAAAAACGCTAAGTTTTTACCATAAATGTTATACTTGTTTTTGAGCTGTTTTTTGTCAATTAAACTCATCTCAATAAAATTTGAATCATTCACATTAAAAAGATCGCTCTCATAATTTTCAGTAAGAGCCTTTCCATTCAAAATGTAGATTACTTCTTTTTCGGCTTCTAGATCAGGTACATTTTGTAAATATTCTGGTGATCTTAATTTGAAAAATGACCAATAACGTTCACGAGCAAATGACTTTGTAGTGATGTATATAACACCATTTTTAGCTTCTTGACCAGCAATCTTTATGGCATTACTGTCTTTGTAGACAGACACAAAGGCTATCTCAGAAGGTTGATATGCTTCCTCTAAGAATGCTTTGTTGGTTCGTATGCTATCGATAAAGTACATTGGCTCATCTGCTGAAAATAATGTAAATGATTCGGACTTGTGATAAACACTATAACATGACATCACAAGATCTATACCCTCGATGGGCTTTTGTAAATAATATGCCTCATCAATAGGATATTGTGGTAGTTTCTTTCTGTCAATTTTTACGAAAAAGGAAAGTGTGTCATTGCTCAAATTCCAATAGTCGGAACAACCGCGTGAACCCCAGTTATTAAATTTTGGATATAAGTTTATAACATCCTTTGCAAGCAAATTTTTCATATTAATTGAAGTTCCATCCGGTAACTTACCAACAAAGTCTTTTGTTAATCTTAGTTTACTAATAAAATTCTCGTCATCTTTTTGAAAAATTATACCAGGAAATTTCTTCGAATAATACCCTTTTTGATTTTCAAACCTAGAATCTTGTATAGATTTGTTGTTGTTGTTGTTGCACATGTCCGTTTCTTCGACATCAATCTCTTTTAGGTTACTATCCATCGACTTCAAGTCAGCTAACGTTGTTTTGCAAAGACAAAATCCAGCAATGCTTAATTTCTTTTCAAGTGAAGAATTAAGCTGAGCAAAAGACTTTAAGCCAGATAATAGAAAAAAAAAGATTACTAATTTGTATCGGATGTGCTTGTTAGGCGCCGTATTGATTCGTCGCACAAGGTCTGCCACAGTTTGAAGGCCAGTAAAACTTGCTTGCTTAGGTTTTAGTCTTGCACCAATCCATATCATAATGTAACCCATCAAACAAATTCCTCCTGTCAACCAAGCCCACTTTAATTCTTTGTAGGCAAGGAAAAATGTAACAAAAAGTAATGTCATAAATGTCCTTAGTCCCCATTTATAAACCCAATTTGTTTTATAGTTTACTGGTGGCAAAACTGTTGGGTCAATCTGATTAATTTCTTCGATTAAAATGCTTTTGTATTTTTTTACCAACGGTTCAAGTTGTGATGAAGGTCGTATGTCAGAAATGTCAACACCACGGTCTTTAAGTTTTGCTGTTAAGGATTTGAATATGGTCGCTGTCTCGCAATTACTGCCAAAGATTTTTATTGGTTTTATGATTTCTTTGTCGGCATGAGAAGAAATGAAATTGCAAAGGCCGCCCAAAGTTTTTGTGCACTCTGGCTCAAGAACAGCTATCCATTTTTCCTTTTCAAGATTTAAACGATAATAATAATTTAAGTACTTCCATAGTTCAGTTGTGTCTACCAAGTCACAGATGTCACGCCAATCACTAATTGTTGTGTCGAAAGTAAACTCCTGGCCTTTCAATACTATGTCGTCATACTGCTGTTGCTGTCTATAGTTAGCAAGTATGATTTGAAGTACTTCTGTCGGATGATATTTTGTGTACGATGTTTTCATATGGCACCTAACGTTTATGGCTTTACGATGTTGGAGAATTCATTGAACGGCGGACCAACCAACAACAAATGCCTTTTTTGAAAAATAAATGTACAATACTTTGTTCGTTCGCCCCAATTTTGCAAAACCAATTAGCTGCTGTGCTGTCACTCTTTATCGCCACCGAATTTACCATAAATCATATTGTTTGAAAAAAAGCCACCGGCAAAAGAGATTGTTTTGCCTGATGAAAATCTTATCAGGCGCAGGGCTCCAGCCCTGGTGCCTCCTTTGTTACTAAGCCACAAATTTAAAAGCCCTCCAAAACCACGATATCCAGCAAGCCCTTCTTATCAGTAAAATAATCTGTTGCGCTACTTTGCAGCCAATGCCACGGCTCCGCTACAAAGCCTGCCGCAACAGGGTTGTAATGGGTATAGTTTAATCGTTGGTTATACATAGTTGTTGTTTCCAATAATACGGGATGATTTTCATGCTCCCAAAATTTGAACCTTGTATTACTGCTGCTTTTTTGCCCTGCCTGTTCAAAGGTATGCAACAAGCCTTCCCGCCTGCTTTCTTTCGGGTTATTAATGATAGCGTCAATCAATTTCATCGCTGTAAAACTTTTTATATTCCGCCATATTGCGCCAAGTTCCTTGCCTTTCCTGCAACTGCATATTGTGTGAAGATGGTTTGTCATTAGCACCCATGCATGTATAACAAGCCCCTGGCTTTGCTGGCAATGTTTTATGCTATCCAGCAAAATATCCCTATAAATGTCCCGGGTAAAAACATCGCTCCAGCCAACTACTGTTGAGGTGGTAAAATAGACTGCGGTATTATCTACAAACTTATATTTTGTACTCATGGGGTTACGGTTTAAGCAAAGTTATAAAAGCTTAAATTACCTTACTGAGTAAGCCCTTCATTTATTTGTAGCTATTATTAATTCGAAGAGTAGTAACGTTGAGGCAACAGGGCTGGAGCCCTGCGCCTATTGGGTTGGAAGCCCGGACGAAAAGAACCTGTTATTACTACAAATTCTACTTACCAAACAGGTACTTACGACAATACAGGTGCGGCACAAGTGCGGCAAATGCCGCCCTTGTGC
>JANXVN010000272.1 GCA_025351645.1 Ferruginibacter sp. | reverse complement strand
GAATGGGATGAAGTTAAAATTTTTCAGGGTCTTTGCTATGGCAGATAATCTGTTAACCTTTAAGAAAAGTAAAACAGTTCCCGATCCTGAATTTGTAGACCCTACAACCGGTTCTGCAAACGTAGTGTACCCTTCTGCATTAAAAATTACATTGGGGCTAAATATAGAGTTGTAATAATATCAATATTGTAATTAAATAAAAATATTTTTATGAAATCAAAAATTATTTTGTACTTATTTCTTTCTATACTTTTTATCAGTACATCCTGTAAAAAATTTCTGGATAGGGAACCTTACAGCCAGGCATCAGACCAAACTTCCTGGAAGGCAGAAGGGGACGCCAATGCTTCCGTTGCTGCATGTTATTCGTTAATACGGTCAGCCTTAAATGCAGCTATTACACACTTTAGTTATGGGGATATAGCAACGGATGAATTTAACGATATTGTTGGTGGAGATGTAGACTCTTACCGGGCAATAGCTAATGTAAACTGGGCTGTAAGCATACCCGCAGTCAATACCTATGACCCACGTTTAAAATTGCGTGTATATACTAATTTTTATACCGCCATTAGCCAGAGTAACCGTTGTATTTACTTTATAAATAAAATGCCCGACAATGTATTTGCAGGAGATACCAAAGAAGCACAGGCCGGTACTAAAAACAAGTACCTTGGAGAAGCCTACTTTACACGTGCCTTCAATTATTTTTATATGGCAAGGGTTTGGGGAGATATTCCATTAGTAACAACTTATTATCCGGATGCCTCCCTGGCACCACAACTGGAAAGAGTTGCTCAAAGAAGTATTTTGAACCAGTGTATAGCTGACCTGTCTTTTGCTAAACAAAACCTTTCCTGGAGAGACAACGCCTCAGCGGATCGTGGGGTACGTGGGGATAAAGGAGCTGTATTTGCCTTGATGGCACATATTTATGCATGGCAAGGCTTATATGATAGTTGCAGGATGGCCTGCGACTCTGTTATCCTTTCTAATACCTATAGCTATGTTCCCCGAAACAATTTTTTAAGTATTTTCATGGGTCAGTCATCTGAAGGTATTTTTGAAATTGCACAAAATAATCTCTCAGAAAGTATGCGTGCTTCGGATGCATTTTCTATTACGGGCGTTACCCTTAGCCAACCTTATATTAATGGCCCTACTGTGCCTGCCTGGCAAATTAATACAGCTACAACAAATTATCTCTACAGTGATACAAATGATCTTAGGTATAAAAAAGCATTTGTACAAATTATAAATGGCAGCAATAATTCAGTGGAATGCATAAAATATGCGAACATTCAAAATGTAAATTCAAACGTGGCTTATCAGGTGGCACTAAACAATATTATAATATTTCGATACGCCGATATTGTTTTGTTAAAGGCAGAAGCGCTCGCTTTGCAAACTGCACCAGATTATACAAATGCCTTAAATCTTGTAAACGAGGTTAGGAGACAGGCGAATGCAGCGCCACTGGCTGCGCTAAGCAGTACCGATTTGGTGAATGCCATTTTCACTGAGCGCGGAAGCGAACTATTTTTAGAAGGCCATCGTTTTTACGACTTGGTAAGGCTTGCCAGAGTGACAAAACAATCGCCATTTGCAAATATAAATTATACCGAATTTTTGGCTGGTAAATACTATTGGCCTCTTGACCCTACTTTATTTTTAACCAATACCAAATTAAAGCAAACGCCATTTTGGGTAGGTAAAATTCGGTAAGCATTCGACTCGCCATATTATCATTTAAAAAAAATAAAATGAAAAAATTTAAAAAAATAAAATTAATATTACTACTAATACTTTGCGTAGTTAGTTTTTCTAATTGCAAAAAAAATAATTATTTAACCGATGGGGGGTTGCACAATGTTAATACACCGCTATCCACTTATGATTATTTAAAGGGTAACCAAAATCATTTATTTGATACCACTATTTTAATAATTGATCATTTTAATTTAAAGAATGATATCAATAGTGCCGGAACTTTTTTTGCTTTTACCAACTACTCTGTAACCCTCTTGATGGTAAGCCTGCATGTAAATACTTTAAATGCTCTTTATGATTCTTTAAGTGTAGGATTTATTAAGCAATATTTGTTTGCCGCTAAAAATATTAATCTTGCAGAGGCTACGCTGGCTTCAGTTGCAGTAAACAATTTAGCTGGCAACCTTGCCTCTAGTGCTGTTAAAAAAATCCCTGGTGTTTATTCAGTTAATTTGGTAAACTCAAATCCAAATTTTAATTATTTTACGCTGATGTATGTAAAAGTTAATGGTGTAATAGACGGTAGTCCAAATGCGCCATCTGATGATTTAAGAGATGTCAGTATTGCTTGTCAAACCACTGGTATCATAACAAGTACGGGTACTACGTTACATGTGTTAAACAATTTAGCCCCGCTTAATAAATTATAATTACGTCCATTATTAAAAAGTAAATACTATGACTAAAAATAAACTTGTTGCTTACGCCTCGATAATTTCTATAATTATATTTGCCTTATACAGCTGCAATAAAATAGAAAAGGGGTTTATCAGCACCAATCTCTATTACCTCGAAAATCCGCTTGTGTCAACCATGGGCTCAATAACAGTATCGTCGGCCCTTATTACAGATGGTTCCACAACCCCACTTACGGTTGAGGTTACAAAACTTGTTGATATGGACGGTAAGGATGTGTTGCCCATCCTTGGTAAAATGGATAGTATACTTGGTTTTGTTGGAAATGTTAGTTATCTGGATTCTAACCTTGCCTTGCTTAACGCTAAATTAACTACTACGGGCGCAAGGCCTTTTTCTGTTAATCCTCATGGTGGCCGAATTCAGTTGACGCCTGCAACTCAATATGTCCATCCTGGTACTTACACCCTTAGCGTAAAAGCAACGAACATAAGGGGGAGTGTAAACTTGCCTGATGCCTGCAAGATTATCATCAACAGCTCCGGCGATACTTACATCGATTATGGCGGTACTTATGGTGGAAAGTTTAACCCCAATACTGGCAGTTTTCTTGGTCCAATTGGCGTTAATGTTGAAAGCGTAAATTATGCTGCAACACCCATCAATAAAATAATTTATATTTTCCATGATAAGAATGGGGTGGTTTATAATGCTAAAAGGGGAGGCATATCCAATCGTGTAAACCGCTGGAGCATGAAACAATTTGATCCATACTATCCAGAGATTTTAACTGATAGTTCGGTTGAATACCAATTTCCATCCGTTCCGAATCAGTTTCCTGTATTTGCTAATTCGGGTATAAATAATATTCCACGAGGGACTTTTGGCGTATTTCCTGCAATTCCAAAAAGTAATAATAATACTGGAAGCCCTATTTTCGTATTCTTAGATATGGCATTTTTTGCAAAGGGGACTTTTATAATCAATGTAAAATTTACCGACGTGCAATGGATATAATAAGCAGTTAAACTATTTGGTTACCTGCTTTAGTGCTTGCCAAATTTTTTTGCTTATTATTTATTGGATTACTACTAACTGCCACTATTGCCTTAATCAGGTTGGTTGATATTTTATCTAAGTCACTGCACTGGTTGGTTACTTATAAACTAACAGGGGCATAATTTCATTGTCACCAATACATTGGATGATGGTACACATTTAGCAGCAAGAGAAAAGTTAGTTGCCGCAGGTTTAATCTTACACCTCTTTTAGGCCGAGCGTATTTTTAGTTAGTTTATTTTAGAGGGGCTGGTGGCGTATTATTCGAAATTGCAACCAATCCTCAGGGGTTCACAATAGATGAAGGACAGGCTCATTGAGCGAAGCATTAAAACTATCAGGATGGCATGAATATAAACGTGCTGAAATTTAAAATAGCCTGCAACTAATACAATTAGGTCCAAGTAAATTTAAGGACTGATGGAGTTACACAAAAAAAACTACAACTTTTAGATGCTATTATTAAAGATGCCGATAAATTATTGCGGATGTTGCATGGCAGAGGCAGTACAGCGATAAATATTATTTCATTAGTGAATCATTTTACTATATCAAAATCAAATTATAGAATAGCGCCGCAGGCTGCTAATAATTCCTGGTATCCAAATTGTTTTATGGCCGCCGCTAATTAAAATGAACCTTCGTTACAATTTGCCTTAAACCTGCCAAAGCAAATACTGATTGATATTCTTCCATTCTTCGATAGCATTAAAAGAGCTGTCATAAATTATCTTTTTACCTGGGGGAAACGATTTTGTTTTTCTTCATTCATTATTCCATTTTACAACGGCTGCTTAAAAATAACATGTCCGGGCAACCAAAGTCCTTCGCTCCATATCCATTACAAATACCTCATCACTACTATAACTTTGTCCGAAGATTTATGGTATATCTTCCTGCTAAGCCAGCATTTTCAATGTTAATGGCCAACATCGCCATCTGCCAACTTGGTGTTATTTTTATAAAGGAAACTCTCCTTATAGTTTTTTCACATTATCAGGAGAGTTTATTCTGTTCAAAACAAAAACCTTTGTAATTGCTTCATTAAACTTATCAGATCTCTTAACAAAACCTTTCAGCACTTAGCTCAATATTATTTTTTTTAAAGGATTATAGGGAAAAAGCAAAGGTTAAAAGGGATTTGCCAGGAACATATATTTTTCATTTTTTATTATTACCAGTACATCCAGTACGTTAACAGCAATGGCGATACGCATGGGTGCAGCTGCTACTTTGACGGGCAGCGGCACCTTTGGCATAACCCGCTATGTGGATGGATATATGAGCAAGGCAGGATCTGCCGGCTTTACTTTTCCCCTGGGCAATTTGGGTATTTACTCGCCTGCCACTTTTAGCAATCCTGCCGGTACTACCCTGCGCTATAACGTGGGCTACCGGGGTACAACAGCCACTAAGTCTGCCAGCCAGGCTGCGCTAAACCTGGCTACTGTTAGTAAAAAGGAGTTTTACCCTATCAGCAGTGCTGCAGTTGCCAGCAGTACGGTAACAATACCATACGGTAATTTTACAAGTGCTTATGTAAACGACCCTAACAGCCTAACCATTGCGGGATGGAACGGCACCGCCCGGGTAAACCTTGGCAGCCTGGGAAATACTATAAACACGGTTAGCAAAACCGTTACGGTAGCGCTAAACCCCCGCCTTGCCCTTATTACTGAAATAGCGCTCGCAAGCACCTCTTCCTTAAACCCGTTACCAGTTACGCTCATCAGCTTTAACGGTATTGTGGCTAACTGTACGGCTTTGCTTAGCTGGAAAACTGCTACTGAGCTTAACAGTAAAAACTTTATTGTAGAGCATAGACCGATGGTGTAAACTTTAGCAAAACAGGCAGCGTTACCAGCCTTAACAGTTCCATTGGCGGCAGTTATTCCTTTACAGATCATAGCCTTGCCAGCGGCACTAATTATACCGCCTAAAATCTGTGGATAATGATGGCACATTTGCTTTAAGCAACACTAATTTCACTTAAAAGCAAATGCAGTAGCTTAATTATTACCGCAGGGCCAAACCCGGTAAAGGATGTAGTTACCATTGCAGGCTTAACCGGCAACAATACCATTATAATTACGGATGCCGCAGGAAAGCGCATGGCCAATGTAATTACCAGCAACACTATACGCAGCATAAATATGGGTGGTTTTGCAAAGGGTGCTTATACCATACAGGTTATTAATGATAATGGAAGCGTTACTGATATAAGAATAATTAAATAGGTAGAGATAAGGTTCATTTTACTGAATATGGTAAATTGATACCAAGGATTATTAAAAAGCGGGGTGGGTGGTTAATTAAAAAAGACCATCTTCTCCGCTTTATTGTTTTATTAGAAACTCATAATATTTCGAAATAAGTCGAATAAAATACTTTATACAATATCTTGGCTGATGGCTGTGTTTTGTTGCAGTGACTGAGCAAGGATTTACCGGCATAGTATTTTAATAAATCAATAAAAAAAATGACAAATAAATTAAGGTTATTTATGCTTGCTATATTACTTGTGCAAGGCTCAAAAATTTTTTCGCAGGATAAAAATTTTTATATTTTTCTGTGCCTTAGCCAGTCCAACATGGAGGGCAATGCAAAGTTTCAGCCGCAGGATACAACAGTTAACCGCTTCCGGGTGATGGAAGCGGTTAACTGTGAAGCCTTAGCAAGGGAGATGGGTAAATGGTATACCGCTGTTCCGCCATTGTGCCGTTGTCAAACAGGATTAACCCCAGCCGATTATTTTGGGAGAAAGATGGTTGCGGGGCTTCCCAAAAATATCCGTATTGGTATCATCAATGTTGCTGTAGGCGGCTGCAAAATTGAACTGTTCGATAAAGGTAATTACCAGGCTATGTTACTGCAATTCCCCAATGGATGAGCGACATGATAAAGGAATATAATGGCAACCCTTATGCCCGCCTGATAGAAATAGCCAAGCTGGCGCAAAAGGATGGTGTTATAAAAGGGATACTGCTGCACCAGGGAGAGCCGAACACTGGCGATACGCTGTGGCCCCAAAAAGTAAAACGGGTGTATGATAATTTATTAAAAGACCTGGCCCTTAAAGCCGAAGCCGTTCCCCTGCTGGCTGGCGAATTAGTAAGTGCAGGCGAAGGTGGCAAATGTGCCAGCATGAATAGTATTATAGCGAAGCTGCCGCAAGTTATAAAAATAGCCCAGGTTGTTTCTTCTGCAGGATGCACAGCAGTGGCGGATGGCTTGCACTTTACCGCAGCGGGCTATAGAAAGTTAGGCAACCGGTACGCTATTGCCATGCTTTCGTTATTAGGGTATAAAATAAATGAGGTGGAATAAATTATTTATTGAAGTGGTTCGCAAGGTAAATAAATGTGTGACTGGTGATGTATGGAACACTTTAGGAGAGCGGGATAAATACCCAAGGCTTTCCGGCAAGTGGCATACAAAAATATCGAGGTAGGTTTGTCATTTCGTGATGGAAGATGGTATTGGAAATTCGTATATGCTGCACCCGCAGCGTTTACTGGTATTCGCCAAAAACTTTCCTTAATTCATCAGATATTTCGCCTAGCGTACAATAATTTTCAATGGCTTCAACCACCAACGGCATTAGATTCGTAGTGCCATTAGCAGCTTTATTTATCTGCAGCAGGCAGTCTGCTACTTTGTTATTATCTCTTTTTGCTTTTAGTATTTTAAGCTTATTGCACTGTTCCTCCCTTATGCTATCGTTTATTTTAAAGCCAGGCACAACGATGTTATCTGCACTTTGAAATTTGTTTACTCCAACAATTACCTTATCGCCGGTTTCAATCTGCCGTTGGTATTCGTAAGCGCTCCGGGCAATTTCGTTCTGCATAAAACCTTGTTCTATAGCCGCTACGCTGCCGCCCAGGGCATCGATCTTTTCAATTATTTTCCAGGCTTCGGCTTCAACTTCGCTAGTTAGGTTTTCTACAAAATAACTGCCTGCTAATGGGTCTGCAGTATCGGGCACACCGCTTTCAAAAGCTACTATTTGCTGAGTGCGCAAAGCTATGCTGGCGGCTTGTTCTGTGGGTAGGCTCAGCGCTTCGTCGTAGCCGTTGGTGTGCAGGCTTTGTGTGCCGCCCAGCACTGCAGCCAGCGTTTGTAAAGCCACCCTGGTTACATTATTTAAAGGCTGTTGTGCGGTAAGCGTGGCGCCGCCTGTTTGTGTATGAAAGCGCAGCATCATTGCTTTTGGGTCTGTTGCGCCAAGGCCTTTCATAATGTTTGCCCACATCCTTCTGGCGGCCCTAAATTTTGCCACTTCTTCAAATAAATTATTGTGGGCGTTAAAAAAGAAGGAGAGGCGTTTGCCAAAAATATTAATGTCCATGCCTTTTTGTAAAGCAGCCTGCACGTATGCCTTGCCGTTACTTAGGGTAAAAGCAATCTCCTGCACGGCGGTACTTCCCGCTTCGCGGATGTGGTAGCCGGATATAGAGATCGTATTCCACTTAGGCACTTCTTTGGTGCACCACTCAAAAATATCTGTAATGATGCGCATGGAAGGCTTGGGCGGATAAATGTATGTTCCTCTTGCAGCGTATTCTTTTAAGATATCGTTTTGTATGGTGCCGGAAATTTTCTGGAGGTCGGCCCCTTGCTTTTTTGCCAGTGCTACGTAGAACGCCAATAGGATAAAGCCTGTGGCATTAATGGTCATGGAAGTGGTTATATCTTCTACCTTAATGCCGGCAAACAATATTTCCATGTCTTCCAGCGAATCGATGGCTACGCCTACTTTTCCTACTTCGCCATCCGCCAGTCCGTGGTCGCTGTCGTAACCAATTTGTGTGGGTAGGTCAAAGGCAACGCTTAAACCGTTTACGCCTTGCGATAGTAAATAGTGGTACCGTTTATTGCTTTCTTCAGCCGTGCTAAAGCCAGCGTACTGGCGCATGGTCCATAGTTTGCCACGATACATATCTTCTTGTACGCCTCTGGTAAAAGGGAATTCCCCGGGGTTTTCAACCATCGGCCTGGCATCCTTTGCGGTGTACAATTCTTTAATTTCAATCCCGGAATCGGTATATTTTTTTTCAATTGGCATAAACAATTACAATTTTAAACAAGGGCATCTACTTAACTACACTAATCTTTTTACTTCGTACTGTATAGCGCTTAAAACAATGCTGCTTAGTTCGGCATCTGCGGTAGCGGTGTATTGCAGTATGGCCCTGCTACAATCCAACGCAGTGGCATTTGCGGGCATAGAAGCGGTCAGTTCATTGATGATATAGATGTTTTGTTCTTTTAAATTAGTTACCGCTTTCCAAACTTCTGGGTTTACATAATTTTGCTGGGTGATGTTATGTTCGTATTCTGTACGTATGGTTTGTATTAAGCCTGCGGCCAGTTCCAGGGCAGAAAAATGAGTGTCGTGCAGCCTTGTTACCAGATTTTTTAAAGATATCCTGTCTGTAAGCAACGTTAGCCTTTCGTAAGCTTGTAAGCGCAACAAACTATTATCCGTTTCTGCAGGTGGCCTTTTTAGGTTTACCTGGCTTTTTAAGGTTTTAAATTCTGTCATTAAATACACCATCATGCCCATTAGCAATACAAGTGCAATGCCTAGCACAATACAAATGGTCTGCATATCCTGCAGGGTAATCTCCAATAAAGCCATATATTGTTTTTTTACAAAAGTACTGTAAACTACTACTAAATATTCCTGCTTTCGAAAAGTGCTGTAGTTGACAAAATTTTAAAATAATATACCTTTGTAAAAAATAAATTTATGGACACTACTATAGCGGTAAACGCACCTGTTAGTTTTACACAAAATGCCATCACCGAAATTAAGCGCCTGATGGATGCCGATGGCTTTAATGCTGCTGAAGTATTACGGGTAGGGGTTAAAGGCGGTGGCTGTAGCGGCATGACTTATATCCTCGGCTTTGATGCGCCTAACGAAAAAGACAGCCATTTTGAAATAGAAGGTATCCCCTGCATAATGGAAAAATCGCACGGCATTTATTTAATGGGCATGGAAGTAGATTGGCAAGGCGGCTTAAACTCCAGAGGCTTTACTTTTAATAACCCTAATGCCAGCAAGACTTGTGGTTGCGGGACTTCTTTTGCGGTGTAATTTTTTTAAATAGCAGTATAAGTTTGTTGCCATTTGGTAGATGAATAATTTTAATCCCCTAAGTACACATGAACAATAAGAAATCTCAATGGACTAAAAATCCAACAAAGAAACAGGTAGTATTAGTTTTTTTTGCCTGGATAGGAGCAATTGTTTTGCTTACTTTATCAATGACAAATTTTTTTGTAGAAAGCCCTTTCAAGCGGCAAAATATGGTGTTGTTATTTTTAATTTTGATGTGTGGCTTTACTACAATTACTGTTATTAAAAATTATTATAAAAATAAAAAAGCGGGTGGTGTTATTGAATAAGCTTGCGTTTGTAACTACACGTTAATAAAAGCCCAATAAAGATTTACAGTACAAGAGTGCGACGCCACTGAAGCTCCCCATAGCTACTGTATTAGCCGGGGCAAAAATTGTATTAATAAAAGCTACTTACAAAAAACGTACGGCTGCTTAAAGGTTTACTTGCCGCTTTTCCAGCCTTTTAAGTGCTGCACTGCTTCTTGCTGCTTATCAACGTTTTCTTTTTCAATCTCTTTCATGTCGGCTTCTATTTCCTGCCATTCTTCGTCTGTCAATTCATCTTCGGCTATAGACACTGGGTTGCTGAACTTTAGCATTACATCATGTAAAACTTCCAGCGCCTGCTCATTATCCATGCCCATTACAAGGTTGATGATTTTTTGTTTCAATGCGTCTTTTTCAGTCATACAAATGTTTTTATAAATTTAAACCTTTTGTAAATAAAAAAGATACCTATTGGCAAGGTATCTTTCTTATTAATAATTTCTTAAAATGGCATTACAACCGTCGTGGGATGAGTAAATTTAATACTGCCAACAATATACAGGCACCAATACCGGCAGTTAATATATAGCCTAACCAGCCACGGCCCAGGCTAATGCCCAGCTTGCCAAAAAGCCAATAACCAATAAAGCCGCCAAGTATACCTACTACAATATTACCTAAAAGCCCAAGCCCGCTGCCTTTAAATAGTTGGCCACCCAGCCAACCTGCGATGGCGCCTAAAATAAGTGTTATTAAAATTGCTTGACCTTCCATAATTAATGTTTTAAGAGATTGATAAAATATAATGGCTAAGTTTAACAATTGCAATGAGCTTGCCAGCTTTTTTACTATTGCTGCATAGGTTATTGAAAGGACGGAGTATTATTAATGAGTCAATTATTCTACAATGCACCTCAAAAATGAGGTTCAAATAAAAGCCCGGCATATTGCCGGGCATATTGGTTGCTATTATTTTTTTAATAAATGTATAAAACTGTATTTAATTAAGCGACCTAAAATCGACCGGCACTAATTTGCTAACGCCGGGTTCTTGCATGGTAACGCCATAAATAACATCCACAGCGCTCATGGTTTGCTTGTTGTGGGTAACGATGATGAACTGGCTATTTTCGCTAAACTGCTTGATCATTTTGGTGAACTTGCCTACGTTGGCATCATCGAGCGGTGCATCTACCTCATCTAAAATACAGAATGGTGCTGGCTTAATTAAATAGATAGCGAACAACAAAGCAGTTGCAGTCAACGTTTTTTCGCCACCGCTTAACTGTCCTATAGAAGAGGGGCGCTTGCCTTTTGGCTTGGCTACAATATCAATGCCTGTATCTGCTAAATTAGTTGGGTCAACCAAAACCATATCTGCCGTATCATCTTCTGTAAACAAAGCCTGGAACACTTTTTGAAAATTTTCCCGCACTTTATTAAACGTTTCAAGAAACTGCTGGTTGGCAGTTGCTTCCACTTCCTGTATGGTCTGCATCAGGCTATCTTTTGCAGTTACCAAATCATTTTTTTGCTCCATTATAAACTCGTACCGCTTCTTCATTTCGGTATACGCTTCAATGGCTGTAGGGTTTATTTCGCCAATATTTTCAAGGCGCTTGCGCATGCGGTCGTTTTTTTCCTGCAGCTCTTCCAATGGCACATCGCCTGTGCGAGGTTCGTCAATAATTACATCAAGGTCTATCTTAAACTCTACGTGCAGCCTTTCCTTCATGCCTGCTAATTGCAGCTTTAATTCGGTGAGCTTATCTTTTATTTCGTTTAAAAGATGATCGATTGTTTCTTTCGATTTTTGCTTGATGCGCAGCTCGCTTTCTTTGGCAGATAAAGCGTTCCTTAAATTATAATACGCCTGGTCAGCTTCGTTCAGTTTCTTTTCTTCAATGTCTTTATTTTGAAGCAGCATTATTACCAGCAATTCCAGGTCAGCCAATACGGTGGCGGTTTCGGTAATGTTTTGGGTTGATTCTGTTAATTGTACCGTGCTGCTTTCTACTTGTATTTTAAGATCGTTCAACTGCCGGCCCTTAAACTCAAATTCTTGTTTTAAAGATGCTACTTTGCTTTGCTGGCGGGTAAACTGCAGGTTGCCATCGTTAAAAGTTGCGTTGGCAAAATTATATTCCTGCTCTGCCGATGCATAGTCTTGTTCAACGGCTTGCATCTTATCGGTTAGCTCTTCCAACTGCGTATTTAGTTTATCCAGTTCGTCACGGGTGCCGGAAATGGCATCGTGGTTTACTTCCAGTTGTTCTTGTAAATCTTCAATACGTTTGCCGCTTGTTTCTTCTAAATGATGCAGGTTTTCTATTTTATTTTGCAGGCTAAAAACATGGTTGGTAACATTATTAATTTCCTGCTGTGTTTGCTTGATGGCATTTTCTTTTAGTTGCTCATTAAATGCAATCACTTCATTATGGCGTAATTGTATAGTAGCTTTTAAATCGTTTACTATAATTTCCTGCGCCTTAATTTCTTCAATTAATTTTTCCAGGTTTTTTGCACGCCCTATTTTTTTACCTTCAAATAAACCTACGCTGCCTCCGGTAATGGAGTATTTTCCTTTTACGTATTTACCGGTTTTTTCCAGTACTACAGCGCCGTTGCTGTTGTTTAATGCTTCGTCATTTTCTGCAATAAAAACATTGCCTAATAAGTGTTTGGCAAGATGTGCATATTTATTATCTACCTCAATAACACTCAATGCCGGGATGGTTCCTTCGGGCTGGTGCCCATCTTCAAAGCCAGTAAACTGGTCTTGCAAAAAGAAGTTGGCCTTACCTTTTTTATTGTTATCCAGCAAATGGATGGCTTGCAGGCCTTCCGCTAAATTGTTGACTACATAATAATTTAAGTAAGGTTCCAATACATTTTCCACCGCTGCACGATAGGCTGGCTGCACATAAATAATGTCGCTTAATAAAGGTGCTTCGTGGTTCCAGTTAGTATTTTTGTGGAGGAACTTTACACTTTCCGGATAGCCTTCCATGCTATCCACCAAACTTTTAAGTAAGGCATATTCATTCTTCTTGCTATCAAGCTTACGGTTTTCATCTGCCAGTTGCGCACGCAGCGCTTCTAATACACGCTGGGTTTCAAATATCTGTTCTTTGGTAAACTCGTGGTGGTCCTGTAATTGTTGAAGGTCTATTTTCTTTTGCTCCAATTCATCTGCTTTTACTTTGCGGTCGGCTTCCAGTTGCTGCAATTGTGCCTGGCGCTGTGTTTTTTCCTCCTGTATTTGGATGATGGTGCGTTGTAAATTTTGTATGCTGGTATCGGCGACGGCTACTTTCTTTTCCGCTTCAAACTGGTTACGTTGTATGGCCTGGTTTTCTTTGCGTAATCCATCAATGCTGCTGCGTTTTTCATCAAATATTTTACGTTTGTCCTCAACCGCTTCTTTCAAATCATCCAGGCGGCTTTCCAGTTCTTCCAGCTTTATTTTATCTTCACTTATTTGCAGGCTGGTAAATTGAATGCTTTCATCAAGCCCTTTTAATTGCCCGCCTGCTTTTTGTAAAAAGTCGTTCAGTGTTTTTTCTCTTTCTTTTAAATATTGCAAGCGTTGTGCAGCTAGGCTTTTTTCACTTTCTTTATTACGGACTGCGCCCAGCATATCGTTAAATGCATGCTGCAAATCCTGCAGGTTTTTTTCCTGCGAAATAAAAGTTAGCTTTTCCTGCTCCAGGGCAGCATCTTCTGTAGCAATAGCTGCTTCCAGTTCAAAACGTTTATCTATTTCTGTTTGCTGTTGCTGATTGAGGTGTTTGTAAGTAATATTGAAGCCTTCCAGTGCCGCTTTGGCCAGTTCCACGCTAACTTCTTTGTATTCTTTTTTTATCTCAAAATACTTTTCCGCTTTTTTTGCCTGGCTTTCTAAACTTTTAAGCTGGTTGTTTATTTCGAATAACAGGTCTTCGATACGGGCTAAATCCTGTTCTGTTGCATCGAGCTTTAATTTGGCTTCTTTTTTACGGGTTTTGTAAATAGTTATGCCCGCTGCTTGTTCCAGCATACGGCGGCGGCTATTCTCTTTATCTTTGATAATATCATCTACCATGCCCAACTCGATAATGGCATAACTATCGGTGCTAACGCCGGTATCCATAAACAAATTATGGATGTCTTTCAGCCTGCAGGCCACATCATTTAAGCGGTATTCGCTTTCGCCATTCTTATAATATTTACGGGTAACGGTTACCATGTTAAACTCTGTCGGCAACAGGTTTTTTGTATTTTCAAATGTAAGGCTAACTTCGGCTAAGCCAGATGCAGAGCGAGTTTTACTACCATTAAACACCAGGCTCTCCAGGTTTTCGCTACGCAGGTTACTTATTTTATGCTCGCCAATTACCCAGCGGATGCTATCGATAATATTGCTTTTGCCACAGCCATTGGGCCCGATAACGCCAGTAATGCCTTCATCAAAATGCAGCACCGTTTTATCAGCAAAACTTTTAAACCCTTTAATTTCTAGACTCTTTAAACGCACGGTTTTTCTATTTAAGTAAGACGGCAAATATAGATTAATGGTTTTAGAAGTGAATTTGAATGTATGCACGAGTTATTAAGGGTTA
>JANXVN010000270.1 GCA_025351645.1 Ferruginibacter sp. | reverse complement strand
GCACAATAGTAGGGCTTTTCATGCCGGGTAATAAAGAGGAAATGTTTTTTAGCTGGTTGTTGGGTGCATTTAGTAAGATGTACTTATTATTTTTTGCCATTTTTACCGCATTTATCCGCAACAGTAATTTTTCAAGTATAGCCCGTTTTTCAACAGATAATTGTTTGTTGGCCGTCAGTACTGCTTCCGACTTTAAAATTACTTCTACTTCTTTTAAGCCATTGGTAAAAAGTGTGCTGCCGCTGCTTACTAAATCGCAGATAGCATCTGCCAAACCTATGCCTGGCGCAATTTCTACCGAACCGCTTATCTCATGTATCTCTGCATTAATATTATTTTTGTTAAGATAATCCTGCAGGATAGTTGCATAAGTAGTGGCAATTTTTAAGCCATTTAAATCAGTAATGGTATTGTAATCCATTGTTTTTGGAACGGCTAAGCTTAACCGGCATTTGCCAAAACCAAGCCTGTAGACCAAGTCGATATCTTTTGCAGTTTCTAATAGAACATTTTCGCCAACGATGCCAATATCTGCAACGCCATCATATACATACTGAGGAATATCGTCATCCCTTAAAAAGTACACTTCAATCGGAAAATTAAATGCCATCGCCTTTAATTGTTTATTTCCGTTATTTAGTTCTATGCCGCACTCTTTTAAAAGCCGGATAGAATCCTCGTACAACCTTCCTGATTTTTGGACTGCAATTTTTAGCATTTATTATTTTTTTGTTTTTGGGCTTTAATTTCTGTGCTGACCATTGTTGTGTCACTCCCTTTAACCCTCCCTACCCTCCAAAGGACGGTTCTTGTCTTTGCTATTTTGTAATATATCTATAAATTCGATTGCTCCAAGAACGCTCCTCTGCAGGGCAGGAAAGCTACAAAATAAAAAGGGCCTACCTTTTAAAGTAAGCCCTTGAAAATATGTTTGTTACATACAAATCAACATAGCTTACCCTGCGGTAAAAGATGATGATGGTGTATATGAGTAATTTGTTTCATTGCTGACGCAAAGTAAAGGCCGATAAATTATTTTACCAAATAAAGTTTTAAAACGGTTGTACTGCAACGCCTAAGCCTGGCAAATCCGTGTATATAATTTTACCATTATCAAAGCTTATGCCTGTTGCAATATCTTCTGCTAATAACAATGGGCCGTCCATATCTACATAGTCTGCAAGTGGCGCCAGTTGGGCAATTGCGGCAGTGCCAATGGATGTTTCGTTCATGCAGCCCAGCATAATTTGTATGCCCAAAGCCCTTGCTTGCGTTATCATCCTGCGGGCTGGCGTAATGCCGCTGCATTTTGTTAATTTAATGTTGATGCCGTGAAAAAGGGCATGGCATTTTTCTACATCTGCTTCCGTTACGCAGCTTTCATCTGCAATAAGTGGCAGTACTGATGTTGCAAATAAAACTTTCATGCCTTCCCAGTCATCTTTTGCCAATGGCTGCTCTACCAGCTCAACGCCTAATTCTTTTAACAAAGGTATTTTTTGCATTGCTTCTTCCAATGTCCAGCCTGCATTGGCATCTACCCTAAAAATTGCGTCCGTATGCTTTCGTAGTTCAGTCACCATTTCAAGATCGCCCGGCACGCCAACTTTTATTTTATACACCGGCCATGGTTTTTCTTTCATTTTGGCAACCATATTTTCAATGGTATCTATGCCGATAGTATAATCTGTTATGGGACTTTTAGTTGTATCAAGCCCCCATAATTGATGTAGCTGTTTGCCTTTAAGCTTTCCAAACAAATCCCAGCCGGCCATATCTAAAGCGCATACTAAAAATGAGTTTACCGGAAACAAATGATGGAGGTAATGCCAATATCTTTCAGGGTCTGAGAAGGAAAATTTTTCTACGAACATTTTTTTTCTTTCTATGTCGGCTATTATTTTTTCAACAGGGATATTATAGTAGCTAATGGCTGGTGCTTCGCCGTAACCCTTTATACCAAAGTAATCCAGCTCTACCACAAAAGTTGGCTGGTGCGTTTTTGTTCCTTTAGATATGGTGAATGGATGATGGAAGGGAAGATTATATTCTTTGAATTTTACTTGCACTTAAATGTTTTTTTATTTTTAGTTTATTGTTTTTTGTTGTGCAAAACAGTATGGCTTTTTTGGAATAATAACTGATACCAATTTAAATGGTGCTCCATCCGGATATGCAAGCTTAATTAAAATTTAATTACAAAAATACGCATAAAAGACGGGCTTATGTTTATTAAATTTTAAATTGTACCTATTTTTAAAATACTAAAAACACTTTACAAAAAAGCTGTTATGCACAAAGGAAAATTAACCTATACATAAGCCTGGGCCAGGTAACCTCATTTAGTTTTGTACTGGTGGTTCAATGCACAATAGAAGCTAAGGTTTTAATAAGTTGCAAGGCTAGGGAGCCTTTCATTTAAAATTTAAATTATTGCCAAACAAATAAAAAACAAGGCATAGCCTAAAAGCATAGCCAGAAGTGAGTTGCGATACCTTATCGATGTACCAATAAAGCACGTTAGTTTAATAACCCACCAAGCAAACTACTAACCATAGTAGGTACAATATACAAATCCCTTTCATTTATATTATGGCACTATTCTGCCGGCGTGTTAGCTGGCTCTGTTTCCTGTTTCTCTTTCTTAAAATCGAGTTTGCCAAACTTCCATACAAAGTTTAAGCTAATGGAACGGAAAGGTATTTGCCGTAAACTGTTAACAGAAAAATTTGGGCCAGATAAAATGGTTCGCTGGTTTACGTACTGGCTAAAAAAGTTATTGGCGCTTAAAGCCAGGCTTCCTTTCTTTTTCCAAAACTGCCTGCGGATTGCAAAACTGTAGCTGGTAAAAGATGGGTATGCTCCCTGCGCTTCGTGCCTGGCAGAATTAAAATTGCCAAAAAACTCAGCCACTAAGGTGCTGGTAAACTGGTAACTGGCGTTGAGGTTAAAACGATAGTTAAAACTGTTATAGTTGTAGCCCGCATCCAATAAATTAATCGTGTGGCGGTTGAACAAAAATATATTGGTGCGTATGTTTAGTTTGGTGTTGGGATGCAAATCGCCAAACAGGTTAATGCCTACATTTTTTTCTGTACCAATGTTTTGGCGGGTACTTACAGACACATTGGTAAAAGTAGAATCGCCTACTTTATACGATGGATAAAACACAATGTACGGCTGTATATCATCCTGGCTTACCCGATAAAATAAGTTCACCATTATGGAACCGATTGAGCCAAAATCCCGGTTATATCCAAGCTCGTAACGGTAGCCTAGCTCGGGCTTTAAATAGGCATTTCCAACACTAATGTTTTTAGGGTCGTTGGTGTTTACAAAAGGGTTAAGCTCATCGTAAGAAGGGCGCTCTATCCTTCTGCTATAACTTAATTTAATAGTCTGGGTTTCAGTTAATTTTCTAGATAAATAAACAGAGGGCACAAAAGTATTATAGCCCGGCACCTGCACTTGATGCTGTGCGTTGGCGTAATAGCTTTTTATTTCGGTGCGTTCGTAACGGCTGCCAATTTTTGCGGTAAACCAGGTGCCTGCAGGAAAACTTAATTCAGCATAAGCCGCCAAAACTTTTTGGTTATACACAAGGTTATTCGCTAAAGATGCATCGGGCAAAAATTCTTTTGCTGATGGCTGGTAACGCAATACATCGGCAGTGCTGTTAATGTTATAAAAAGTACCTTTTGTACCAAACCCCAGCAATACATCTTTGTGAAGCGGCTGCACATAATCAATGTTAACCTGCGTTTCATTTATTTTGCCGGGGTTTTTGCTTTGAGTACCATAAAATAAAGAATCTTGTGGCATTAATGATTGCTGGTTGCTAATGTTGCCTTTTTCATTTCCATGGCTTGTATTGATGCCCAACTCCAGCTGTTGCTCGTCTGTACTAAATGTACGTTTGTAGTTAAAGGAAGCATCTACGCCTTTGTAAGTGTATTTGCTATTGCTATTGATGGTAGAAAAAATCGGAGGTACTGTGCTTGCCTTATCTTCCTGTAGTGCCTGGTTGGTATTGCCCTTGCCATTAAAGCCAAAATCGTTGTAAGAAACATTGCCGGTGAAGCTGTTGTATTTTTTAATAGTCCAATCAAAACCTAAACCCGCCTCCTGGCTATGCCTGTCAAACCTGCCAGTTCCTTGCTGCTGTAACGAACTTATAACATTACCATCGTTTGTTATGCGCTCGCTTGTTGTATGCGTAGTGGACCGTAGCCTGCTATTGCCGCTAACAAAAGCATTTATGCCAAAGTTATTATGGCGGGCATTTAAATTTAAAGAACCATTTTGCTGAAGCGACCCTCCGGTTAAAGAAAGATTGCCGTTATAACCTTTTGCGTTACTAGTTTTTAGAATGATGTTGATAATGCCACCTAGGCCTTGCGCATCGTACTTAGCACCCGGATTGGTAATTACTTCAACACTTTTTATTTGGCTGGCAGGTATCGATTGAAGCACATCGGCAATATTGCTGCCAAATGCCGTAGAAGGTTTTCCATTAATTAGGAAACGTACGCCACTATTTCCCGCTAATTGTACATTTCCATCCACATCTACACTCACCTGCGGCACTTTCTTTAGTACATCCGTAGCTACGCCGCTTTGCGATGTAATATCTTTTTCCGCATTGAACACAATTTTATCTATCTTATTTTCTATCAGTTTTTGAGTTGCTACCACAGTAACACCTTGCAGGTCGCCCTTTTTTGAAAGTAAGGCAATATTTTTTACCACAGCCGTGTTATTGCTGAGTGCAATATCTGTAATGGTGACTTTTTTGTAGCCAATAAACTCAAAATCGACACTGTAAATTGCATCAGGGATATCTTTTAAAATATAATTGCCTATTTTATCTGTAACGGTACCATTAAAAGGTTTTTTGGTGCCTTTTGCAAATAGCGTAATGGTGGCATATTCCAGGGGCTCTTTTGTTAGTGAATCTATTATAACACCCTTAATTATATTGGTGCTATTAAGCGCAGGTTGTGCTTTTACAGCTATAAAAAATACATTGCACAGAGTAAATAAAATTATTTTTTTCATTCTTTTTTGATTTCAGCGGTAAATTTCACTTTGAATTATGAAGAAAATCTGTTTATACATAAGATGTTAGTTATTTTTATTTGATTGGTAAATTAAAGGTTTAGATGGTTAAAAGTTATGCTTTACCACCTTAGTTAACATAGGATAAAACTTTAAGGCACTTCAATTAATTGAAAGTAAACTGACAAGCATAAGGATTAAAAATAGTAATAAATGCCTTTAGGTTCAGTTATTCCATATTCTTTGAGAAGGGTTACAGTGAGGTAATGACAACATACAAATCCTTAATTTTACAGCATTAAAATAGGAATCTTTATATAAGTGATTGATTTTTTAAAATGATTGGAGGTGTTTATTCCTAGATTTACAACTCATGATAACTACACAAATATTTCATAAGTTAACAACATATTTATGTTTTGGCACGGTTTTCGAAAAACATTTAATTGTCGTTTCTCTTAGTGATGTTGTAAAGTTGAATTTAACTGAGAACATATCCAATAAACCAGGCAAAAGGTTAATTTGGGGAAGCAAGAATTTAAGGTCTTCACGTAAGTGGAGACCTTTTTGTTTAGTGAAATATTATCAAAAAAAATTAATGCTGTTAAGGAATGGATTAACTATTTATCACTCGGTTGTAGCAATTTTTGCTCTTAAAAACTATGGAGCAAACTTGTCAATATTTTATAACGAAAAAGGTATCTAAGTTTATAACTTTTGTAAAACACAATAAATTATATTGAGCATCAGCAATCTCGTTTTTAAATAATTTTATAATCAGCATTGTATCGCAATGTCGTTAAGTAAGTCCTTTCCTTTGGAGATGGTTAGGGCGAGGTAAAGACAAGCATTTAAATCCTTAACTTGAGGCATTGAAATGTATTTTATAAATGAGGTTTGTTAAAAAATATTTATAAGCAATTTACAAATTAGGAGTTTATACAATCATGTAATTTATATTGATGTTAAATAAACCGCAGCTAGTTATTTTTGCATTAATCCCTTATTGCTATCAAGGCTGTATAAATATTCAAAAAGTAATTCATGCACATAACTAAGGTTGCAGCCAGTACTGGTATATTTCTTTGACCCTATCACAATATCGAAATTTGCTATCCGCCCATTAATAGGGCAGCCTCTTTTTATAGGTAGCCTTGATAATAATGACCTTGACAATAGCGCTTTAAAATTAGTGAACTCATCCACTGTAAGCTTCCCTATTATTTTTATTGGCCCGATGCTGCTATCTACTTTAGAGAGATGATTTTTTACAAACCTTTTAATGGTGAGCACCACCTTTCCATCAGCATCAATTGATATATCCTTGTTGCCTGTCCAGGCATTGCTACACACCATCTTTAAATACGTAAAGCCAGCTATTGGTTCTTTAAGTTTATCGATATTTATAAAAAGAAGCCTTCCATCATAACGGGTAGCAGCCATGTTTACAGCCTGGTTTCCTTGCAGCCATACCGTATCACTATTAAAGGCGATAATTTTATAGCCATAATATTTCACAGTATGCCCAAAGCCATCTTTATCTATAAAACCATATTGTTGCTTTATAGATAAAGAGTCTTTCATTAGGCTAAAAGTGGCGGTATCGCTATAAGCATTTATAGAGGAGCAAAGCGAGCTATCGTTGATAATAGCTAAATACTCCAACGTTTTGCTGATGAAGGTTTTGCCGGTAATGTTGTTGGTATTGTATATTTGTTGCGCAGTTAATGGTGCTGTAAAAAATACCATTACAAACCATACATAAAATATATTTTTAGTTGATAAAGCCAGGTATTGTTTGATGTTACTTTTTTTAGTTCCCATGTTTTGCCAATGATACGGAGAGTAATTTAATTTATTTGTAAAATCTTTACCGTTAAAAGATATTATATAGCCAGAAGCACAAATTTTAATTTTTGAATATTCTCAATATCGTTACTTTAATTTTATTTGTGCAATAAAAATATTTTTTTTAATAAGATGGAAATAATAAAATTGTTGGTACTTTTTAAATAGGTTGGCTTTAGCAACAATATAAATAATCTTAAAATTACTTTCAATGCTATTCAGCTTAGGCTCATTATTTCATCGAAAATTTGATAGGCTATAATTATTAATTGCTAGATAACAAACTGCCAATGCGACGTTTGGTTACACTAAACATTTAATGAAATGTTGATTTCCCTGGTATACAAGTTAAAAATTAATTAAATTAAAACTAGCATTATAGATATTGCGTACGTTTAATAGTAATTAAAAGGAATTGGATATTAAGCCGGGACTTTATTTTTATTTTGTCCCCTTTTTTATTAATAAAATACTCACATACTTAATTGCTTGAAGCTTTGTTATATGATACAACGTAATCATATTTTTTTGCGCAAATGAATTTCTAAACTAACACATTTCACAATGCATTACAAATTCCTGACTTACTAAAAATTAACTTTTATTTTTCCTGAGCCTGTGCGTTACTTATTTGAAGGCTTAATAATTGCCCCGCTCTTGTTTGGCTTAAAATAAAACATCATGGAAAGCCCAAGAAAAGTAGCATTGCTTGCTGAAACTTTGCCACTATAAAAATATTGGCCAAAAAATACATTGAAATGCGTTTTGGGCGTAAACGCATATTCAATACCGTAAGTAAGTTCTGTAAGTAAATTTTCTTTAGCTCCAAAAACGTAGCCCATGCCAATGGTGAGGGTATTAGTAAAATTTCCTTGTTGAAAAACATTCAGGCTGGGCCTAAGTTCCAGGTAGTTGCTGGTATCTTTAGTAGTTACTTTGCTTAAAGTGGTTTTGCCAATATCCAGCCCCAGGCTAAAAACATCCCATTGCTGCCCTAATTCTATGGTAATATTACTTTTATCAGCAATGGTACCGGCAGTATTTGTAAGGCTAGGAGCAAGCGAAATGTAAGTTTGGCTTGTAGCCCTGATGCTTGTAAATATCAATAATATTGCAATACAATTTTTAAACATAGCTTTTTGTAAATTAAGATACGCAACATATGCACACAATTATTAATTATCTATTTTAAATGCTAAAATTCTTACACAGCTTTATTAACATCATAATGTTTTATACACGCAAACCCTATCAGCTTACAAAAAAGATAACCGATAACATTTATTTTATAATGCCGTTTTTTGATAAGGGCAACAAACGCTCAACTTATGGCGTTGCTTGCAGCATGGTAAATTATTTTGGGCAACACAAACGTTTGCATAATTTAAGTTTAGTCATTTAGCATAAAAATTCAAAACCAAAGCCTATCTTCCATAGACAAGTTAAATATTGTAGTCCAAAAATTATATTATTATGACATTATCTTACAAACCAAAAAAAAATTTTTTTATCTCATTCATCATACTTGTATCATGCATTTGTATTGCCTTCTTTTTATTTGTAAATACTAAATTAAATCTTCGCAGAAAAAAGTTATCAGCTTTAATTACTGTATGTTTTTTTAATATAATACCCTCCACCATAAGCTTTTGCTAATAAATTAGTTTTAAGCCTTGTAAACTTAAGCAAACATTCATACTTGCTTCAACTATTAATTAACAACTACTCTTTGCAACTTAAAGTATTCAAATATGCACTGGCATAACTGTTGCTTATTTTCAAAATGGCTGTAAATACATTGGTATATAAACATCTTTCAAACTCATACACTACATCCTTTACTACACAAATTTACTCGTTTGTAAAATCGTTATTTGGCAATGGCAATAATTTATTGAAAAATAAAAATTAAATTACGGTATCCATCTTTAATGTAAATAACCTTCAACTATAAATAGCAATCAAAGCCTATGAATAATACGTTTTTCTAATTTTTTGAGATTGTTAGGGTTAGGTAAAAACAGACATATAACCCCTTAATTTAACGCCATTGATATATCAATTACTAATGTGAAAACAATAAGTATCCAGATAAATTAACGGTTACTTTTTAATTGTATCTACATAAAGCAGTTGCCCCTCTTTATTTATTATTTGTACCACCATCAAATTATTAGTGATAGAAAAAGCCATAAAACCATTTTGAGAAATAGCAAACCTGCCACCATCGGGGTGCTTCACAGCAGGCGTAAGTTCAGAGCCAGAGCCGCTTACAAAGTAATGGGTACTTCCTGTAGGCTTAATGTATTGCAGGTTATGCTCGTGCCCGCATATGTATGCATCTACTTTAAATTTATCAAACACTGTTTTAAAAGAAGCATTCATAATTTTTGTATCGGTACCTTTTATGCGTGGGCCGCCGGTATATAAAGGATGGTGCCCTACTACAATTTTCCATTTAATATTTGGCGAGGCATCGCTTAAAGCATTTTCAATCCATTGCTTTTGAGCAGTAGTATCTTGAGTACGTACATCGCTGTCTTCATTATTATAATAACTAGTAATAAAAGGCGAAGTATCTATAAAAACAAACAACACTTGCTGAGTTGTATCACCGTCAATGCTTATTTTTTTAGAATAATACCTTGCAGGCATATGCCAGCGGCGGCTAATTTTACTATAGTCAATTTCAGCCTGTACATTGCCTGCATAATCGTGGTTGCCCAATACAACGTACCAATCTTTTTGTAAGCTATGGGCAGTATATATTTGTTCAAAAGATGCCTGCCAGCTATAATCCTGCGTGCTTGCAACACCATGTGGGTAAAAGTTATCGCCTGTAATTATAAAAAAGCCTGCATCAAATTCCTTAGCAGTTTTGCCCATTTGCAGGGCTACATCTTTTTGGTTATATTCTCCATTGCGCCCAAAATCGCCCATGGCTATAAAGTTTATGGCTTTATCTGTTTTAATTAATTTTTGATCTACAGGTATATTTGCAGTTTGGGCAAAAAGAAATATTGAAAAAGCAAGCAGTGGAAATAATAGTAATTTTTTCATCCAATAATGTTTATGAGCTTGTAAAATAAGAATTAGTACTTGTAATTGTGGGAGGATAATATTATTTATTTGTGATGCTTTGACTAAACCGTAGTTCTATGCCAATATGTAAGGAGTAATACGTATAATTTTTTTGTTTAGAAATTTCCATACCTTTTACAAGGCTAAATTTTATTGAGAATGCTATAAAAATAAATTATAGTTTTGAGAGGCAGCATAAAAAAAATCAAGGCAAACAGTATATGGTAGGATTGATATTGATAATTGTTAACATTGCTTTTTCTTACAAAGGCTTTACTAACCAAACCTTTTTTGATGGCTATAAATTCGAGGTAGATAAAATACTGATAGGCAAAGATTATAAAAGACTGGTAACATCCAACTTTTTGCATGTTAGCTGGACGCACCTTATCTTCAACATGCTTAGCCTTTACCTTTTCAGCAGTATGGTTGAAACGGAGCTGGGCGGTGCCAAATTTTTACTAGTATATTTTGCTAGCATGGTTGGTGGCGATTTACTGTCGCTACTGATACACCGCAACCATGGCGATTATAGTTCTGTAGGTGCTTCGGGCGCCATTAGCGGAATCATCTTTGCTTCTATTGCACTATTTCCAGGCATGGGCATTGGCTTTTTTATGCTCCCATTTTCTATACCAAATTGGCTCTATGGCATTGTATATGTTGGTTATTCTATTTACGGCATCAGGTCTAAAAAAGATAATATTGGACACGAAGCGCATTTAGGTGGCGCACTAATAGGCATGGCCGTCGCCATCATTATGGAGCCAGAAGCACTAGTTGAAAACTATATCCCTATACTGCTAATAGCCTTGCCAACAGTTGCCTTCATCTATCTTATCATTACAAAACCACAAATTTTACTGGTTGATAATTTATTTTTTAAAAAGCACAACGATGATTATTCAATAGACCATCAATACAATAAAACGAGGGCCATCCAACAACGGCAAATAGATAAGATACTTGATAAAATCGGCAAAGAAGGCATAAGCAGCTTAAGCAAAAAGGAAAAGGAAATTTTAGAAAATTTCTCCAAGTAAGGCCTACCATCCCCCAAAGAAGTTGTTGTACGCTGCTATTGATTTAAAGCCATTAAACATCCATCTGCTTACATTTAAAGTGCAGGCACGCCTGGCGAATATGGAAAACTTTTTAAACAAATCAACATTTTTAGTACACTCCTCTGCAGGGCATCTAAGCAGGGCATCGAGCCTCTTTGCAAACCGAAAAATGAAAGTATAAAAATAATTTATACTTTTAATATTATTTGTGCGGCTACGTTTGGCGTGCGGGGTATAACAATTTGTGCAGCAGCGATATTTTAAGCCCCTTTAATTTTAATTACATCAACATAAATATGACGTATTGTTTAGGCATTAAAGTAAAAGAAGGGCTAGTAGGCATTTCGGATACCCGTATTACCGCAGGCACAGTACTTCGGTAAAGAAAAAAAATTTTGTTGTACAGAACGATAATAACAGTTTTTTTATAACGACCAGTGGGCTGCAATCGGTAAGGGATAAGGCAGTGCATTATTTTCTGGAGCTTATTGAGCGTGGTATTGTATACGATAAATTGTATAAGGCCGTAAACGATTTTGGGCGGCAAATAAAACGGGTTGCTGATGAAGATAACGCTGCGCTGACTAAAGCCGGCGATAATTTTAACCTGAATGCTATAGTAGGCGGCCAGCTAAAAGGCGATGAAGGACACAAATTATTTATGCTATATTCTGAAGGTAATTGGGTTGAGCTTGATGAAGGAATCCCCAACGCAATTATTGGCAACGCAGGGCAGGGCAAAGAAATATTGAACCGCATAATACGCCCTGAAACAACCCTGTGGCAAGCATTAAAAGCAGGTTACCTTTCTTTTGATTCAACCAGGGTAAGCTCTAATGATGTTGAGTTTCCAATTGATGTAATGGTGTATAAAAAGAACAGTTTTAATATAGCTGAAAATCGCTACCAAGCAAATGAACTACAAGATATAAGCAGCCAATGGAACGAAGAGCTAATAAATCTTTAAATAAAATGCCAGAAGGCTGGATGGAAAAAGCTTTTATGAATACTAACCACACAACACTATTAAACCAGTAGGATAAATGAAATTTAAAGTTTTCAGCCAATTAAATTATGAAGTATTAGGCCCTACCACTTTTATTTTTAACTTACAGGTAGTACCCACCGCCAGCCAACTTATTTTAGAAGAATTGCTAACTTCTAGCCCCCATATAAAATTGGAAGAATTCACTTCGTCTGCCGCGGAAGCTAGGTTTATAAAATTATTTGTGCCAAAAAAAATGCAGTTCACTATTAATTATAGTGCCACCGTAAATTTATATTATAAAATGATAGACGAGCGGGTACTTAATACCATGGCGCCAATATTAAAGATGGATGCAGATGTGATACCTTACCTTTTCCCAAGCAGGTATTGCCAGAGCGATAAGTTGGAGAAGCTTGCAACCAAAGAGTTTGGGTATTTAAGTAACGACTATTGCAAGGCCGCTGCTATTAACGACTGGATCTATAATAATGTAGAATATTTAGGGGGCTTTACTACTTCCAGCACTTCGGCGCAAGATACTTTAACCGAGCGAGTTGGCGTGTGCAGGGATTTTGCACACCTTGGCATTGCATTGTGCAGGGCATTATCTATTCCGGCACGTTACTTTACAGCCTATGCTTATAACTTAAACCCGCCAGATTTCCATGCCTGCTTTGAAGCATATATTGGAGGGCAATGGATATTTTTTGACCCGACAAAATTAGTACCAGCCAATGGGCTTGTAAAAATAGCCAATGGCCGCGATGCTGCCGATGCCTCAGTAGCAAGTATTTTTGGCAATGCTTACTGCACCGCTTTAAATGTTGGCTGCATTAGCGCAGATGAAAATTTTAAGCCTTTTTTAACTGAAAATACTGAAAGCCAAAAAGGCTTATCATATCAATAAAACTTTTGTAAAATAATTTTAGATGCACGCTCACTAACCGATATTAAAAGCAACGTAAGTTGCTAGATATCTTACACACTATTATTCCTTTTTAATTTATTAAGTAGCGTACTTGACTCCCTACGAGTTACTCAGTTACATAAAATGCAAAAAAAATAGTACAAAATTCTTTTATAAAACAAGTGCAACAGCAGCATAAAAAATTTTACTGAAGCAAATGGCTGCGCTTTGAATGCTGACTGATTGTAAGCAAATAATATTAATACTAAATTAATATTGCGCTAACACTTACATTATAACAGGTTTGTTACTTTACAAAACCTTATATAATGAAGCCCTTACTTGCTTTTACCTTTTTTTTATGCACTGTAAATTGTTTTGCGCAGCAACCACAACAAACCAGGAATGTTTTTATCATTACTACGGATGGATTTAGGTGGCAGGAAATTTTTCAAGGCGCAGATAGTGCACTTCTCAGCAATCCAGCTTTTGTACTGGATACTAACTTGTCCAAACAAATGTTTTGGGATTCATCCATTGCTTTACGCAGGCAAAAACTAATGCCCTTTTTATGGAACGTACTTAGTAAGCAAGGCCAGCTTTACGGCAACCGAAGCTTAGACAATAAAGTAAACGTGAAAAATTTTTATAAAATTTCTTACCCTGGTTATAATGAGATTTTTTCTGGTTATGCAGATATTATCCCCATCTTCAACAAACCGGTAAACAATAGAAATAGTAATGTATTGCAATATCTAAATAATCAGGCAAATTTTAAAGGTAAAGTAGTAGCATTTAGTTCCTGGAATATTATGCCTTATATTTTAAATGAAAATCATTGCGGCTTTTCTGTAAATAGTGGTTACGAATTATTGAATGACCATGATGAACTAAGTGGCTTAATAGATACATTACAAAATACTATCCCTAAAAACAAGACTCGGAATGACCAGCTTACTTATTTAAGCGCTAAGAATTATGTAGAGCAAAACCACCCTAAAGTAATGTTTTTAGGGCTAGGGGAAACCGACGAGTTTGCCCACGAAGGAAAGTATGATATGTACCTGCAAAAAGCTGCCGCAGTTGATAAAATGATTGCTGACCTTTGGTATTTTATACAAACAGACCCTTTTTATAAAGACAATACTACGCTAGTAATAACAACAGACCATGGACGGGGTAAAAGCAACAAAACATGGCGTACACATGGCTTTTGGGCAAAAGGCTCTGGCGATGCATGGCTTGCTTTAATTGGTCCGGATATTGCACATGAGGGTGAAATGGATAACAAGCAGCAGATTTGGCAAAAACAAATCGCTTCTACAATAGCCTTTTTAGTTGGTGCAAATTTTACTGCAAAACATCCAGTTGCAAACCACATCGATATACCTGCTGGAAACAAGCCTAGGAATATTCTTTTAGCAGCCGCCCACCCAAAATTATAAATGACGCAAAGCGATTTGCATTACCAATACCTATTTAAAAGATTAATCCATTTATATCAATGAATACTTAAATAAATGAGTTACTAGCATCAATTTCACGAGAGGGGTTTTACTAAAATTTTTAATTAAGCGATTAAAACCTTTTATGGATAAAAAAATCTTTGCGCTGAAATAATATATTTATGGCTGTAATTTATTTTCTTTATACGCTACAGCAGGTACTATAAATATATTACTATGGATAACGTTAATATTAATTTCCGTTGCTTTGTAAGTTATAGATTTAGTTTTTTGTTTGTATTGATACATCAAAACCGCTCCTGATATGCCCGCAAAAGCGGGGTCTGCATTTACCAACAGAGGGTTATAAAATTCAGCTGTGTACCAGGCTATTATTTCTTTATTATTTTTTAATTTAACTACAACCTTTTTGCAGATATAGCTTAATACGGAAGCAGTATCTTCAGTAAAATTGTATTTTACGCCATCATATTTGCTATTAATTTTTTTCCATTCATTCCAGTTTAATTTAGTTTTAAACTTGTCTTTCCCAGATTCTTTTACTACCGTAACAGCGCTTTGGCTTGTATCGGCAGCAATAGTAAAAAACATACTTTCAATACGCATAAGGGTTACCAGCCGCACACGCAAATGGTTATTACTAATAAAAATTGTTTTGTTTCCTCCATTATATACCTCCTCTATACCAGTTTTTTTATTGCCCTCAATACGCAAACCATATGTAATGGTTAGGTTTTGGTTGACTAACAGTTTTTTGGGGAATGATGCCGAACTGACGCTGGATGGTGCATGTACTACCTTATATATTGTTGCAGGGATAAAAGATAGTAAAAAACTTATAATGGAAATTACTTTCATAGCGGTCAATGTAATAGGTTGTAGCTGACACGTAGATTTTAAAAGGCAGCTAAATATTATTTATCAAATACAGATTCAAGCAGGTCAATTGCATCCAAAGGATTTTTTTGCAAATTTTGATCAAATGACTTATTATCAGAAGCCTTCCAATCCACTAACTTTTTTTGTAATCTTTTTGCAGAAGAAGGGATTTTTCCATTCTTTTTAGTCTTATACATCTTCTTCATCATATCTTGCATTTTAGAAGAAATTGCAATAGCAGAATAATTATTTAATCGTACAACAAGGTCTTTCCCTTCAGGTGTATTTTTTAAAATGTCAGCTGTGACGTAACTAAAGGAAGCAAAAGTAGCAAAAAAATCATTGTCAATAAATGGAAGGCTTGTTCCATTAAAGCTAACATTCTTTTCACCCAGCAGCTCTCCGGCTACTATTGTTTTTGTGTCAATTTTTGCAATAGTTGGTTTAACAACTTTTATGTTTAGCCTGGCAGTATTTTTTAAAGTTTTATTATTTGGGTTGATAGCAGTGGTAGTATCATTAACCACATGTTCATTAATATTTGCATTATTGGTAAGTGGTTGTGCAACAGCAACGTCTGATAGGTTTGCGTCTTGCGTTGCAACACTAAATTGCTTGTAAATTAAGCTCGCCATCAAGCAAAACAAAATGCTTGCAGCTGCAGACATTCCATAACCCCTAAAACCAGCCATAATTACTACAGGTGATAATGGCGCTTTATTCGATTTAAGCGCAAATTCTTTCTGTATATTTCCAAAAAGAAATGTGGGAGGAGGCATTTTAAATTCTATCAGAAGATCTAGCCCTACACTTTGAGATAGCTTTTTGTTATCGATATCTGCCATGATAGCATCAAAAAGAAAACTTGGTGGCAATGGTGCAAAGTCTTTAGCATTAGCGATAGGACTATTTACATTATCTACCTCTTTGGCACATTCAACCCTCTTAATGACAGCATCATAAAGTATAGCAGGGGGCTGTACCTTAAAATCTTTGAGTTTGGATATTATGTTAAGCTCCTTACTCACCCTTATTTATCAATTTCTGTTTTAAAATTATTTTTGCTCTGGCTAGCTGCGATTTGCTCGTACCTTCTGAAATGTTTAGAAGATCCGCGATTTCTCTGTGGTTATAGCCCTCTACAAAATATAAATTTATTATACTCCTGTAACCATCTGGCATAGTTTGTATAACTTTCACTAACTCATTCATTGATAACCGGTCAATACCAGTCAATTGCTCAGAGTCGGCGTTGCTGACATTATCTATCTCAAAATATGTAGGCTGCCGTTTTTTTACATGGTCTAGGCAAAACCTTATAACAATTGTTTTTGCCCAACCTTCAAACGACCCCTCACCTCTGAATTTACCAAGGTTTAAATAAATATTTACAAAGGCTTCCTGAAATATATCGTTTGCTTCCTGGTCATCAATACTATACCTTAAACAAATTCCGTACAATGTACCAGAAAACATGTTATAAATTGTCTTAAAAGCATTTTCATCACCATCAATGGCCTGCTTTAGTAGGACGCTAGAAATACCAGAAGGGTTGCGCTGTGGTAACATTTATTAAGAAAAAGTTTTATAAGGGTTGAAACGGAAAATACAAAATTAAAGAAAATATCCTTAATAAATCTACTATTTTAAAAGTAAGCCTAAATATCCAATGGTAGTGTAGATTATAAAAACTCCAAAAATGTAGGAATACTTTTTCAAAAACAAATAATAAAACTCAATTTAAAACAGGTTACATTAATTAATTTAATAATTATTTTTTTTTAATACATAAATATCCTTCATATTATAGTTTTAAATATGATATTTTATTGCTTATTATAAACTTATTTAAAACTCAAAAAAGTGCATAATCAAAAGGAGAGTAGTATCATTACCAAATAATAAAATTTTCTACTTGGTATAAAGTAAGGTTTACTGACTGCATTTATAGGTAGAACACTTACGTCTTTATATTTAAGCTATTAGATTTTACTTTTTGGTTATAGCCGATTTTGATACTTTTAAAGGAGCTTCCTTTTTAGCAGGAGCTGCTTTTTTAACGGGGGCTTCCTTTTTAGCAGCCGTTTCTTTTTTAGCTGGAGCTGTTTTTTTAGCAGGAATTTTTATATTTTCAGGTGATAAAGATTCTTCTTCAACCACTTTCTTTTCTTTAGTGGGGGCTTTCTTTGTTTCTATGGATTCACCTGGCACATTGATAACACAATTTTCAACATGCAAGCCCTTAATATGCACATAGCGGTCAGCGCTTTGATCGTTAACCCATCTGCCATCATTTAATAAAAAACGGTACTCATATGTTTTGCCAGGCTCTAAAGATGCTACCGTTTTCATTGAGCCATCGTTTTGCTTTTCCAATTTAATTCCTTCATTATAATCCCAATTATTAAATTCGCCTAACAAAAGCCCAGAAGTTGCACTTCCGACTACTTCGGCTGATAAGGTAAAAGTTATTTTCTTTGCCATAATGTTTTTTGTTTTTGTTTGGTGTTTGTCGCATGCAAACTTAAATAAGATGCAACAATATATTTAAAAAATAATTCGATTAATGCTTAATACAAAAATGCCTGATAAGTAACCCGTATTGATTTTTAAATATTGTACAACTATATCTTACCAGAAAATAAGGCTGATAAATTGGCATGGGCAAATATAGGTAACAAGGTTAGGAAGAGTTCCACATGGGTTGCCGTAAAAGTGAGTCATGTCCTTTCGGCTGCTATTTGGACAGGCAAGAATAAAAACTATAGCTGCTTTATTAGGATAAATAAAATTTATTAAGTTCGCCGTAAATAACTGCCCGACAATGCTCCGAAACCTGCTACCAGTGCGCCTATAACTGCTGTTGCCGCAATCAATGCAAAAGGGCTGTCTGCCTTAAAAATAATCATAGATACTTTATGTGCCATTAAATGTTTGTTGCTGCTGCTGATATACCACGAAAGCGCCCCCCATAATATAAATAGTGCAATAAAACCCGTGATAAAAGCTTTGCTTGGCCGTTGAGGGATGCAGGCAGATACAATAAATGCAACAATGGCGATACTCCACCAAGGCAGGTATAAGCAGGCAGCTACGCTCAAAAGAGCAATCAATAATATGGAGATAACAAATTTCATACTGTTCTTTTTAAATTATAGCATTGTAAGTTGTAGGATTAGCACATTATCGAATTAGCATATTAGCTAATTACGGCTACCTTTTATTAAAACTGATTGTCCATTTTACCCTTATATCATTTTCTTCGCCGGCCTTCATCATCCATAAGGGATAATATTTTCCTGCAACCCATTGGTCTATAAAATTATCATAGAACTTACTTCCCGGGTTACCGCTTTGCCCACCCGGATAAACACCGTAGGCTTCAGTTTGGGGGGTAAGGCTTACAACCATCCGCCAGCTTGGGCCATGATCATCACGCGTGGCATTAATGCTGTGGCTACCACCGCCTATGGGTAAATTACCCCTGCTGAAAGGCGCTAATTTTGTAAGGTGCGTAACATGTGTGCTTTTGTATTTTGCCCAAGGCAGCTTTCCGTTTGCCTCAACTATTTTTAATTGTACCACTGCATTTTTAAAGGCGGCCGTAACATCGTCTGACAACGTTTCTTTTTGGGCGGTTTCTATATTGTCTAAAAATTTATAATTGCTATCCCTTAAAACACCTTCCAGCAAACTGCTTTCAAAAGGATGCATAATAACAGTTGGCGCATTTTTAAATTCGTCATTATACACTACACTATCAAAACTTTTCCATAGCAGGCTAAAAATGGTTGGCCCTGTTGCGGCTATTTCGTTGCTTAAGTCCCAGGCTTTTAGCAAATTAAGGTACCTTTTTTCATTACCGTCCAAGCTATTTTCCTTTATATTTTTCAAAAATACAGGCCTTGCTTCTTCTGCAAAAACATCATAATTATTTGTCTGCATAGCCATCATATCTTCCGGCGTAATATTGCTCATAGCTGTAAGCTTCCGGTTGATGATGAGCCCACGGTAAGGCGGATAATCCCTGCCCAAATAATAAGGATAAGTGGAATCTGCAGGCTTTTGGTTGGCACTGCTTATAAAGCCTCTTTCTGGGTTATATTGAAAAGGTATTTCGTCTTGCGGAATCATTCCCTGCCACATGTAACTGCTGTCTGTACCTGGCATAATAAAATCGCCCTGGCCCTTCCATTTGGCGGGCCATTCACCTTGCGTGCGCATGGCTATGTCGCCATTTTTTGCGGCGAATGCAAAGTTTTGCCCTGGTGTATGCATGTTGCTTACTGCGGTTAAATAATCGCTATAATTTTTTGCATGGTTTAATAAATTAAATGCCAGCAATTCTTTACTAGGGTTGTGTGCCGTCCACCTTACGGCATAATATTTATTATTTTTAACCCTTCCACCTCCAAAGCTTTTATCGTACATAACCGGACCAAACACTGTATAGGCAACACTATCAATAAATGGCAGGCTATCTTTTATTAAGATAGTATCTACCCTAAACTCAGTTTTTTTCCACTCGTTGTTAAACTTGTATTCCGCCCGGCTATCATCTTTAAAAGTTATTTCATAATAATCCCTTACATCCCTGCCGCCATTTGTAACGCCCCATGCAATGTTATCGTTAAAACCAATAATAACGCTTGGTGCGCCAGGAAAAGTTGCGCCATATACGTTGAATGCTGCCGTGCTTAATTGCATCTCAAACCAAAGTGACGGAAGGTTTAAGCCAAGGTGAGGATCGTTACATAAAATGGGCGAACGGCTTTTTGTTTTGCTGCCATTAACAGCCCAGTTGTTGCTGCCATTTTCACGGTCTGGCTTTTCTTCCTGCATTACCAGCATGCCTTTATTTTTTAAGTACAATGAGTCTGCTGTGGCAGGTTCTTTCGCTCTTATTTTGGGTGATGGATAGGCTGTGCCTTTGGGTATAATAGGATCAAGAGAATCTTGCTTTGACGGATATAAAAGGTCGAAATCAGCAGGGCTAAAATAACTTTTTGCATTCGTCATTTCTATATCATTGTCGTGTGCCGAAAGGTCGTACGACATATATTTTAAAAACAACGCCGTCTTTAGGTTTGTCCATGGTTCTGGCTGGTAACCGATAAGCTTATATTCAATTGGCAACTGGCTTTCTGTTAGTGAATTGATATACGCATTTACGCCCGCAGTATAATTATCGCAAGTAGCTTTGGTAACAGAGTCGCTTTCCATTTCTTTTAAGGAAATTTCGGCGGCATATACCATGCCTAAACGGCGAAACTCACGGTCATGCGCCAACGCTTTGCTACCAATAATTTCACTTGCCCTTCCGGCAGCGGCGTGGGTTTGCAGCTCCATTTGCCACAGCCTGAATTTTGCATGCAGGTAGCCTTGCACAAAATATACATCGTTTTCCTGCTCGGCAAAAACGTGGGGCACCAGGCGCTCATCTAAATAAACATTTACTTTCCCTTTTAGCTGGGGAAAGTTAAGATCCACGCTGAAGCTAGCATTGTCATTTTCTGCGTTTTGCCATATGCCATGCTGAGGGCTCAATAATTTACCCAGTGGCGCAGGCAATAATAATTTTGTATTGAAGGTAACGGCCAGGGCAGCAGTTACAACACTAGAAACAATTAATGGCAAAATCTTCATATAAAAATTTGTGTGCGTAAATTAAGAAAATCCTACATCATCAAACTAAATTCAATTATTTATTTTTGTGTTATGGATATTGAAAACTTAGACGTAAAAAATATACTTGGGCTGCAATTACCCACTGACCCAAGATGGATAAACCTTGCGGAAATGCAGTTGGAAGAAATATTGACAGACCATGCCTACTGCGAGCAAAAGGCAGCCACCACCTGCATTACGTTAATACAAAGGTACAGCGACAAAGATAAATTGGTAAGGGATTTAAGCCCGATAGTAACCGAAGAATGGGGGCATTTCAGATTAGTACTTGCAGAGCTGCACAAAAGAAATTTACAATTGGGTAAGCAACGTAAAGATGTTTACGTAAATAAATTAATTGAATTCCAGCATAAAGGTGGCAGTCCGGAAGATAGGCTGCTAGACCATTTACTAACCATGGCATTGATAGAAGCAAGAAGCTGCGAACGTTTTAAGCGATTAAGCGAAGGCCTAAATGATGAATATATGCGCAAGTTTTACCGGCGGTTTATGGAAAGCGAGGCAGGGCATTACACTTTATTTATTGAACTGGCAGATACTTACCTGCCCAAAGACAGGGTACGCAAAAGGTGGAAACAATGGCTGGCGTATGAGAAGGAGGTGATGATTGAAATAGAAGTAAGGGGCGACAGGATACACTAATAAGTTATAAGTTATGAGTTAGGAGTCAATGCCGTTAAGTTAAGGATTAAAATGTTTGTCTTTACCTCACCCTAACCCTCTCCAAAGGAGAGGAAAGGTCTTAACTTAACGGCATTGAGTTAGGAGTTATGAGTTTTTAAGAGAGCAAGTATATTAGCTCATGTATGAACCTAAAATTTTTAGGTCTTCATTATATTTTTTCGTACTGATAATTTTAATTTTGTGGAGAAGAGTCTTGTGAATTGATACTCATCACTCATCACTCCTAACTCATAACTCATAACTACTTTCATAACTATTTAAAGATGCTTACCCAGTTATTAATGATAAATAGCACCAAAAATATACCGCCAGTTACTATAGCTGCAGGTAAATAAATAAAAGATAAGATGGCTGTGAGGATGGCCAGGCTTGTCAATACAAGGGCTATTTTATTTCTGCCGTCATAAGCCGTAAAAGATAGTGGATAACGGATATTGCCTAGCGGGATGGCCATTGCCCAAAAAGCAATCGCCGCTATCGTAACGGGCATATTTATTTTATCTTCTACAGTAGAGTAGCCAATATAAAACAACACACTGCCAATAACCAACGCGATAACAACGGTAATCGCCGTCCAGCGTTCGGTATCGTTTACTGCATGCTTGCCATCTTTATGAAACAACAAAAAGAAATTCGCCAGCGGATTTATAAGCCAGGTAATTAGCACAAATAAAATATAAAGCCCTATAAGTAAAGTTCCCAGTGATTGAGTTGTAGTATTGTATTCCAAAGCAGTAGAGGATATCCTCACCAAAATATACAATGCCAATGGAAAAATCCACCTTGCTTTTTTGCCTTTATTATTAATCCAGAAGCTATATTGAAGCAACCATCTGTAAGGCGCTATCTTCGATTTTAGGGCTTCCTTTAAACCACGCCTGGCATTGGTATTATTTGGGTTTATGCGCAACGTTTCTTTAAAATGTGTAGCGGCAATTTTATTCTTTCCTTTTTCCAAATAATTCCAGCCAACGGTAGAATGGGTAAACTCATTATCAGGGTCCTGCGCCAGGGCCAATTGCATTGTTTCAATAGCGTCTTCAGTACGTTTCAGCTTATTAAGCGCAACCGACCTTCCATTGAGGCAACTAATATTTTCAGGGTCGATAGCCAGGCCTTCATTCGCTTTTTCCAATGCTTTTTCAAAATCTTTTTCTTCTGAATAAATATGAGAAAGCAGCCCATAGCTCTCGCAGAAATAAGGGTTTAACTGAATCGACTGTTCAAGATGTACGACAGCAGTTTTATTATCGTTTTTTCTATAAAACCCAAAAGCCAGCAGATAAAAATAATAGTTGTTACCAGCATCAATGGCAATAGCTTGCAGGGTAATTTTTATCCCTTGGTCAAATTGTTTTTTATCGTAAAAACAACGGGCATATAAAGCCATTGCCTCGTCGTTATCCGGGTTTTGGTGTAATGCATTTTTAATTTGCGTGATAGCATCATCTACACGCCCCTGCCTTAAAAGTATATTGGCTCTTTCAAGGTTTGGATCCATATTGCGATGCTGTTTTTATTAGATAGTAAAATTAATTTCTACTTTATTTTTTAATTTTTAAATACTTTAATACATCATCATACAATCCAGCCTCATTAGCATATAACGCATAATTTCTTGCAGATGCAAACCATTCTAAAGTAGTAGGCTTATGCTGTTTGATGGCTTTTAAAATATCTTTGGTATGTAACGGCTGAATGCTTCCCTTGGCCATCGATTCCCTCAGTTTATCTTCTACCGCAATATCCACGATGGCAGTTAAATCTGCGCCAGAATATTCTGCCGTAGATGCAGCTATCTTCTTTATATCCACTTCGCCTACAGGCTTGTCTTTCAAAATATTGTTCAGCATTTCTTCTCTTGCAATATCATCTGGCGGGGCAACAAACAATATCCTGTCGAACCTGCCTGGCCGCCTAAAAGCCGCATCTACGCTCCATGGCGCATTGGTGGCCGCTAAAACAAGCACGCCTTCGTTATCCGCATCTACACCATCCAGCTCAGCTAAAAACTGGTTTATAACGTGCCGCATGCCCGATTGTTTCAAGTCGCTCCTACTTGCACCCATGGCATCAACTTCATCAAAAAATAACACACATGGCTTATTGCGCCTTGCCAGCTCAAACATTTCATGCAGGTTCTTTTCGCTATTGCCTATCCACATTTCTAAAATATCATTAATGCCTATGTTGATGAACTTGGCATCTATTTCACCGGCGGTGGCTTTGGCTATAAATGTTTTACCACAGCCTGGTGGGCCATACATTAAAATACCGCCGCCACTTTTTTTACCAAAAGCTTTAAAAAGGTCAGGGTTTTTTAATGGCTGTATAATTTTTATAGAAATTTCCTCCTTTACATTTTTCATGCCGCCCACGTCGCTAAACCTTATGGAAGGCTTTTCCATCAGGTAAGATTCATCGTCGTCAAAACCAAAATCATCATCCATATCCAAAGTTGATGGCAGGCGCAAATGCTTATCGATTTCCTCATCAGAAAAGCCAGGGTTAAGGGCCAGCACTTGCTGATAATGAGCTAGCGCCTGTTCGATAGAATGTTCTTTTATAAGGCATTTTATATACAGCACTTCATCTGCGGTAGCAATGCTTTCCTTCATTTGCTCGTACACAATAATGGCAGCAGAATATTTTTGTTGGTGGTAATAACCAGCCGCCAGCCCGCTTTGCCCTTTTATATTGCCGTAACTACGCTGCAGTACTTCCTGATATTGTTTGGTAGCTTCTTCGTATTCTTTCTCCGCCATCATCATACCGGCTACCTGTAAACGCAGTGGCACATTTTCCGGAGAAACCGATAAGGCTTCCAGTAAATTTTTGATTATCTCATTTTCCATAGTTCTCCCATTAATACGTTACTATTAATACAACATCCTCACTTTGATGGTACCTTTTACAAGCTTCAATAAAGCTAAAGCCTCATTGCTTAGGCTCTTATCTACATCCAGCACAACATACCCAATGGCATCGTTTGTTTTTAAATACTGGCCTAATATATTTATTTTATGCTGGGATAATTGGGTGTTTATTTCAGATAATACGCCCGGCACATTATTATGTATATGCAAAATACGGTGTGTACCTTCCTGCGGTGGCAGGCTTAGCGCAGGTATAGTATGCGAACCAAAGCTGATGCCTTTTTCCAAATAATTAAATAATTTTCCACTCACGTCATCGCCAATATTGTGCTGCGCTTCCTGCGTGCTGCCTCCAATATGTGGTGTCAATATCACGTTGCTTAATCCCTGTAACGGCGAGGTAAATTTATCGCCATTCTTTTCCGGCTCCCATGGAAACACATCAATAGCTGCGCCGCCCAAATGCCCATCTATCAAGGCTTTTGCCAATGCATCTAAATCCACCACTTCTCCCCTCGCGTAGTTTATAAGTATACCGCCTTTTTTAAAAAACTTAAGGTTGCTTTTATTGATTAGGTTTTTTGTAGCTGCTGTTTCTGGCACATGCAACGAAACAATATCTGCCTTGTTTACCAATTCTTTCAAGCTTTTCCTGCTTTCGGCATTGCCTAATGGCAGCTTAGTTTCCGTATCGTAAAAAATAACTTTCATGCCTAACCCTTCAGCCAATACACTTAACTGGCTACCAATATTTCCGTAGCCAATAATGCCCAGTGTTTTTCCACGCAATTCAAAACTGCCGGTGGCTTCCTTATTCCAAATGCCTTCGTGGGCCGCTTTATTCTTATCTATAATTTTCCTTATCAGCATAATTGATGAACCTATTACCAGTTCCGCCACGCTTCTTGTGTTGCTGTACGGCGCGTTAAAAACTACAATGCCATGCTCGGTTGCAGCTTCAAGGTTTACCTGGTTAATGCCGATACAAAAGCAGCCAATAGCCTGTAATTTTTCTGCAGCGGCAATTACTTTCGCCGTCAATTTCGTTTTGCTTCGGATGCCTACCAGGTGTACGTTCTTTATTTCTTTAATCAATTGCTCTTCGCTTAACGCACCATTTAGCTTGCGTACATTGGCATAGCCTTTATCATTAAAAAACTTTACCGCTACATCGCTAATGTTTTCCAGAAACAAGATATTTATCTTCTCTTTTGGATAACTTGTTAATTTTTTTTCTGCCATGAATATTACTCCTTATTTTGCACAAATATATTCTTTCTATCTCTTACTTATTTATGGCAATTACAAAAAGGTTTATTTTCAATATACTTACAGCGGGCATTTCTACTACATTTTGTTACGGCATCTTACCGATAACGGTATTGCTAGGGTCTTGCCATTCGGCAGATACAAAAAAGGTTATTGTTGCTAAAGATTCTACCCCAATCATACTATTAGTTTCTCCAGTACCGGTATCTACTACAGCGGCAGCGCACATTAAGGCGGGTAGCCAAAAATGGTATGATAGTGCCTTAAAGCCGGGCAGTTTTAATGGCGGCATGCTGGTGGCAAAAAATGGAAACATCATTTTTGAGGCCTATAACGGCAATGGCCACTTAAACCGCCACGATGTTATTGATTCGCTAACACCTTTTCACATTGCATCAGTATCCAAGACTTTTACTGCCATGGCGGTGCTAAAATTATGGCAGGATAAAAAGTTGAATATCGATGATGCGTACAATAAATATTTTCCTACATTTAATTACCCCGGAATTACTGTACGCAATTTGTTAAGCCATAGAAGCGGCTTGCCAAACTACCTCTATTTTATGGAGGACCTTAAATGGCCCAAAGACACTCTTTTGCACAACCAGGATGTGTACAATTATTTAGTTAACCGCAAGGCCGAGCTTACCAATATTACATCGCCTAATACGCACTTTGCTTATTGCAATACCAACTATGCGTTGCTGGCTTTGCTGGTAGAAAAAGTAAGCGGGCAAAGCTTCCCCAATTTTTTGCAGGATACTTTTTTTACACCACTGCAAATGAAGCACACTTTTCTTTTTAACAGCCTTGACACTGGTAAGGTAAACCCAAGCTACGACTGGCGTGGGCGCATTATACCTATGAACTACCTGGATGGCGTATATGGGGATAAAAATATTTACACAACCCCAAGGGACCTTCTAATTTGGGATAGGGCGCTAACAAGCAACCTGCTTTTTACACCTGCAACTTTAGCCGAGGCCTACGCACCGTATAGCAATGAAAAAGGCGGCATAAAAAATTACGGGTTAGGCTGGAGGATGAATATCTATCCCAACGGCAAAAAAACTATTTACCACAATGGCTGGTGGCATGGCAACAATGCTGCTTTTTTAAGGCTGTTGCAAGATTCTGCCACTGTAATTGTAGTGGGCAATAAATTTAACCGCAACATTTACCACGCCAAACAGTTAGCCAACTTGTTCGGCGATTATGATGGCGCTGGCATGGAAGAAGAAGAAGGTGAAACCAGTGCAAAACCGGTTGCTGAAAAGGTTGTCCGTGTAAGGCGTGTGGCGCCGGTTAAGGTTAAAAAAGCGGTAGTTAAGAAAAAGGTAGTGGCTGCGAAAAAAAATGGTAAAAAGGTAGAGAAGAAGATAGTTAAAGGGAAGAAGCGTAGGTAGGGTTTAAAAAAAATATTTACGTTTGCCTTACTTGCTTTTTTAAAGAAAAATATTGTTGCCCCAGCCAATACAGCAGCTATGTGGATCTTCATTGGCGTCGCACGCTTGAACTTTTGTTTTTCAGGGAGCATTTATTATGCATTATGGGGCGTTTGCTATTTTGCATTGTAGGAACACGCCGCAGCGTGTTAAGCGAGGTAACCCAGCAGCAAAAAAACTTTTTGAACAGAAACATACTGTAGAAAACGCCGGGGAGTGTTCCTACAAGGGCGGCCATCTCTGTTATATTATACACTATTCCCAAAAAACAAATAACACAAAATAATCGCTGTGATAACCCCTACCAAATCCGCCAGCAGCATAGACCCTATGGCGTAGCGGGTATTTTTGATGTTGACAGAACCAAAGTAAACTGCTATCACATAAAACGTTGTATCGGAAGCGCCCTGAAAAATGCCCGATAGTTTACTGGCAAAAGAATCGGGGCCAAAAGTAGTCATTGTGCTCACCATCATGCCCCTTGCCGCACCGCCGCTTAAGGGCCTTATTAATGCTGTAGGCAAGCCATCTACAAAACGGGTATCTGCGCCAAACAGGGCAAAAAAATGTTTCATGCCGGATATTATAACATCAAACGTGCCGCTTGTACGCAGCATGCTTACGGCAACTAAAATCCCTAAAATGTACGGTATAATCCTGATGGCCGTATCAAAACCATTTTTAGCGCCATCTACAAAAGCAGCAAATAAATCTATCTTTTTATAAACGCCTCCTAAGACTATCAGCAAAAAAACAAGGAGTATCAACCCATTGCTAAGCATGCCCGAAAATAGCTGTATGCCTGCAGCGTTTAGCTTTGTTACATACAAAACCAATAAAACAATAACTGCAGAAATACTAAATACCCAGGCTAATATTACCGGCTGAAAAAGGTTTATTTTTTGTTTGAAAGAAACAATGATCATCGCTGTCATAGTGCCGGCAAACGTTACTATCATGCAGGGTATAAAAACATCCGTTGGGTCAGACGCATGTTCGGCTGCCCTTACCGCAATTACACTTACCGGTATTAAGTTTAAGCCTGCCGCATGCAGGCAAAGAAACATTATTTGCGAATTGGAGGCCACGTCTTTATTAGGGTTAAGTTCCTGCAAGCTTTCCATGGCTTTTAACCCAAATGGCGTAGCAGCATTATCCAGACCCAAAAGGTTGGCAGAAAAATTCATGATCATGTGCCCCATAGATGGATGGGCTTTGGGTATCTCCGGAAAAAGCTTAGAAAAAAATGGGCCTACAATTCGCGATAAAAGCCTTACGCCGCCAGCTTTTTCTGCAATACTCATAAAGCCGATAAAGAGCGCTAAGATGCCAATTAATTTTAAACAGATATTTACCGCTACCCAACAGGTTTCAATAACACCATCTACTTTAAAAGGGTTAAGCGGGTCGTCTGCCTTGCCGCTTATCATCCAGCTAAAAATCTGCGTTTCCCCAAAGAAAAAACATTTGAGGCCTGCCACAAAAATGGCAATAATTATAAATGCCGACCATATCCTGCTTAAAGCCATCTTTTGAGTTATAAGTTTTGAGTTATAAGTTATGAGTTGGGCACATGCATTGTTGAAGTTCATGCCATTGTAAGTAATATCCCACCAGAATTTGAAAGTTTGAAATTACTATTTTATACTGAAATATGATATTGAATGCAAACCTTACCTTTGCAGCCTAAAAATTCTTTAAAATAGTGGTTAATAGTTCTACAGGTCATTTTAAACAACTGAATTACTGAATAATGACAAGTACCGAAAGAACTCATAACTCATAACTCTAAAAACATGGCTTTAAAGGCAGGCATCGTGGGTTTACCCAATGTAGGAAAATCTACTTTATTTAATGCGGTAAGCAATAGCGCCAAAGCGCAGGCAAGCAATTACCGCTTTTGTACAATAGAACCCAATACAGGGCTGGTAAATGTGCCAGACCCAAGGATTGATAAATTGGCAGAATTGGTATTGCCAGACCGCACCGTGCCAACTCAAATAGAAATTGTAGATATTGCAGGGCTTGTACGCGGTGCCAGTAAGGGCGAAGGATTAGGCAATAAATTTTTAGCCAATATCCGCGAAGTTGATGCTATCATACACGTGATACGCTGTTTTGAAGATGAAAATATTTTAAGGGACGAAGGGGCCATTAACCCATTAAGCGATAAAGAAATTATTGAAACTGAATTGCAGTTGAAAGACCTGGAAGGGGTAGAAAAAAAACTTTCCAAAGCTGAAAAAATATTGAAGACTGCCGATGTAAAAACTAAACTGGAATATGAGGTACTGCTGAAATGCAAAGACCAGCTTAATAAAGGCAAGAGCATCTTATCTATGAACCTTACGAAAGATGAAAGGGAAGCGATTGCTGAAAACTTTTTTTTAAGCGATAAGCCAGTTTTATATGTTGCTAATGTTGATGAAGCCAGCATGCATACCGGCAACAAATATAGTGATGCGCTGGTTGCTGCAGCAAAGGCAGAAAATGCCGAAGTAATTATAATGACAAATGCTATTGAAGCGCAGATTGCAGAGCTGGAAGATGCAGATGACAAGGCGATGTTTATGGAAGAGTACAAAATGACAGAACCTGCGCTGGACAGGCTTATACACTCTACTTACAAATTATTGAACCTGTTTACCTACTTTACCGCCGGCGTGCAGGAAGTAAGGGCATGGACCATCCACCATGGCTGGAAAGCACCACAGGCCGCTAGCGTGATACATACCGATTTTGAAAAAGGATTTATTAAAGCAGAAGTAATAGCTTTTAATGATTTTGTGACTTACAAATCGGAAGCAGCTTGCAGGGAAAATGGCAAACTAAGGATTGAAGGAAAAGAATATGTGGTAAACGATGGCGATGTGATGCATTTTAGGTTTAATGTATAACTACCTACACACCGTGAAGGGTGCTAGCAAAAGTCGATTATGATTATTTTTTGTGGAAAAAAGTCATATCACTAAGTTGCATTTTTTGCTAGGCGTCAATTGCTGATGTGAGCAAAATAAGTCCAAAAAAAGCCCTGATAATTTGTATTACGGATTTTTGAAAGAATACTTTATTTTTTAAAGTATTCTTTCAAAAATTAATGTATGTGGCACGGCCTTATAATTGAAATGCTTGAAGTTATAAAGTTTGGTTAGTGCCTGCCAATCCATTTTACTTGTTACTACCACCTGGTAATTATGTAAATCCTTACGCACGGCTATTGCAAAGGGTGACTATTTACGAAGTAACTGAAGTAATTTTTCTGCCACTAATTGAGATGATGCGGGGTTTTG
>JANXVN010000262.1 GCA_025351645.1 Ferruginibacter sp. | reverse complement strand
TCCATAAGGGCCTATATAAATATGGGTATCTGCATAATCGCCATTTCCAGGATCGCCATAAGCTTTTTGGTAAGAGGGGTTATTGTTAAAGCCCGAATTGCCATTCACCAGCCTGGAAGGATCGTATTGCTTGGCCCAATCGGTAATTTCTTTTACATCGAAGGCTCCCCAATTTTCATTAAAAGGCACCCAGGTAATGATGGAAGGCGAGTTATAATGCCCATCTATCAGGGCCTTGAATTCTTTCCTAAATTTGCCCCTTGTTACGGCGGTATCTTCATCGGGGTACCATATAGCAGGCATATCCTGCCATACAAGCAAACCTAATTTATCGGCCCAATAATAAAACCGCTGGGGCTCGGCCTTCATGTGCTTCCTTATAAGGTTGAACCCGGCTTTTTTGGTAAACTGGATATCAAATTTTAGTGCTTCTTCTGTAGGCGCCGTCAGTATCCCATCTGGCCAATACCCTTGGTCGAGCAACCCAAGCTGCATAATAAATTTACCATTGACCAAAGGCCTGGTAACACCGTTAACCTTGCCCAATTTAATGTCACGCATGCCAAAATAACTTTTTACTTCATCGGCTGCGTTGCCCTGGGCATCTTTTAATTTAATTGTTAGATTATACAAGAAAGGAGCATCCGGCGACCATAGTTTTGGTGTTTTGAGGGGCAAGTAAAAGTAAGTGCCATTCATTGATTCCGCTTGCGAAACCAACTTGGTGCCATCCAGCGCTGCCGCAGTTACTTTTCCTCCGCCTTCTGTGTTTACCAGTACTTTTAAACGGTTATTATCCAGGTCGGGCAAAAGGCGGATGTCTTTTATGAAAGTCTTATTAACAGGTTCCAGCCATACAGTCTGCCATATTCCCGAGCAATAGGTATAATCGCCACGTGGCCCGCTTTTGCCGGAGGGTACACGGCCATCATTTAGGCCTTGCACTGCAACTACAATACTGTTATTTCCTTTTTTTAGATAAGGTGTAATGTTGAAGCTAAAGGCATCATAACTGCCGGCATGTTCGCCTGCTTTATGGCCGTTAATAAATACGGTTGCATGGTGGGCTACGGCATCAAAATGAATGATCACTTGTTTATTTGCCCACTTTGCCGGCACCTCTGCATTACGTTGGTACCACATATTTATTTCCTGCTTACGCTGGATGCCCGACAACACAGATTCAGGGCAATACGGCACCCTGATCTTTTCTTTCTTGCCATCAAAAGATGTAGGTACTATCGGCGCTAAAGCATCCGCAGCACCTTTCCCACCCTGGTAGGCCCATTCGCCATTCAGGCACAGCCAATCGGCACGCTCCAGTTGCGGCCTTGGATATTCTGGAAAAGGTACCGGCGCGGCCATTGCGGCTTTAGTCCACTGCGTGGGCAATATTGCCTCCTGCGCAAATGAAATAGCTATACAATTTAAAAAGAGGCAAAGGAACGATAAAATTAAAAGTTGATTTTTATTCATGGAAGTTATAATTACAAAAATATTTTTAAAAGATGTTGCTTAATAATGCTGCATGCATTTTTGCCGTGCTTGATAGGCGCACGTGAAAAAAAGCATTTAATGGCGAATAGCCAAAATAATATTTTACCTCCGAGGATGGTGCCTCACCATCCACAAATTGCATGTACAAGACTCCTTTCCCAGCAGGTATCTGCACGAATAATATAATACCAAGCCTTGTGCAGAACTCCTAAGCAAGTGGTTGATGGATGACACCGTACCACGGGGTTGAAAAGGGCGCTATACCTACCACGGACACAGGCCTTTGTAGACGGCCCAAGCTATTGGATATGCTGTACCCCTAAAGATTAATTTATGCAGAAAAAGGGCTTGCTAGTTATAGTAACTTTAAACGGCTTTTAATATGCACAGCTTAGTAACATCGCGGCAACAGGGGCTGTTTCCCTGCGCCTATATGGCAAGAGTTGGCAGAACAAAATTGTGGCAGAATGCTACCCCATTTTATGTAATGCAGACTGGTAATTAAAGTTAAGCGCATAAGTTATTAAATATATTAATCGATATATAATCTTCGCTATTGGTGAAAAACACACAACAGCGGCTCACAAGGATAGGTTGGCTTTTTTAATGGCGTGCAGTGTAACACCAACAAAGGCAAAAAACACCTTCGTAAGATTGAATTGGCATGCCCTAAAAATAGAGTATTGTTTTTAACGCCTTGCCGGCAAAGAGACTTTCTTACAACTTGAATCATCCTCTGGCTAAAATAAAAATCCGCCCCGTAAATGGAGGCGGATCAATATTATTTTCTGAATATTTTAATACAAATAATTTAATGCAATTATATCGTTTGCGTTAAAGGTGCGGTCGGTGCCGGCAGAGCAGGCAAGCATGAATGATTCCGCATCAAAACCTGATGGCGTTCCTGGAATTAAAACTGCACCAATCGTGCCTGCACGCTCGTTTGATTTTGACCCTCCGCAACTTAATGCACGGTTAAAATAATCGGTGTGGCGGAAACCTATGCAATGCCCCATTTCATGTTGCAATACAGAAGTGATGTAGCCCTGATTAGGATTAGTACCATAAGCCTGAACATTGGTATTCATTTTAATTTGGTTGAAAGGATCTCCGGTCGATGTAGGGAAACCCGAAGAACCTAAGGTTATATAACCACCTGATGGCCCCTGGTCAAAACCTACGATATCAACATTGCCACCGCTTGCTACCCTTGTAAATTT
>JANXVN010000212.1 GCA_025351645.1 Ferruginibacter sp. | reverse complement strand
CATAATACCCCAATCAAGAAAAGGAATACCACGACGGCCAACTGTCCAATCTAGACGTGAATCAAGAGCGATCATTCCATCAGGAGTGAAAGGGTCAGTTGATTTTAATCCAATATCATTTTTTAAATCAACTGTATTATAACTACCATCCAACATTGGCAATCCGTTTGCATCTACCTTAAAAGAATTTGCCAGGCTATACGAAGGTTGAAAAAATCCGCAACAACCGGTTTGAGCTCCGCCACCGTAAGGAAAATTCAAAGCATCGCCTTGGTTAGCATTTGCTCCACCTGTACCGTCATTTACATTCATTTGTACAGCAAATACACTTTCTGAACTATTTTTTGTAGCAGGATTAAAATTATCAGCAAAATGTTTGGTGAGTTGATATTTAGCACCGCCAGATGTTTTGCCGTTTGCAATAATTGTAGTAAACAAATCTTTTGCCTCAGTAAACTTTTTTTGAAACATATATACCTTACCAAGATAACTTGCTGCGGCCCATTTATTACAACGGCCTACAGAAGATTGAGTTTCTGGTAAATTAGCGTATGCATAGGCGAAATCAGCAGCAATCATAGGTAAAATTTCCAAATTGGGAGTATTGAAATTTGCTTTGACATAAGTTTGGCTTTCATCAACCCATTGAACCTTACCGAAGTTCTTTCTCAATTCGAAATGAAAATGTGCTCTTAAAAACCTCGCTTCTGAAGATACTTCAAGTGTATCAGCAGGCGACATATCTTTAGTTAAACGCATAACACGCAATACTTCATTAGCTCTTTGAACCCCATCGTAACGTTGTTGCCACAATTGATTGATGTAACTATTTGAAGGAGAGCAATTCCAGGTTTCAATAGAAGTGATCAGGTTTTGATCACCGGCATCAGACCCCTTATGTGCATCGCCACCAGCAATACTTCCATAAACCCAATTACTGGAAGAAGTAGCCCATGGCCCATTACCAGTACCGGCATTGCTTCCTTCTCCGTCCAGCAAGGAATAGGCTCCAATTAAAAGGCCATTTACAGCAATTTTATTGGCGACTAAATCCGGGGTTAATGCACCTTGGAGCGGAACATCCAGAAAACTTTTTTTACAGGCATAAGTAAATATGACTAGCAAAAATGAAAACCCTATAAGTATTTTATTAATATCTTTTTTCATAAATCGTTTTTTTAAAATTAGAATGTAAGGTTTACGCCGACATTAAATGTTTTTGAAGGCGGGTAATTACCGTAATCAACACCGAATGTTGCAGCAGAGCCACCAATTTCAGGATCAAGACCAGTGTATTTTGTGATAGTAAATAAATTGGCAGCCTGTATATACAAACGAGCCTTGTCTATACCTGCGCGCTTTAGTATGCTCGGAGCAACATTATAGCTTAACATAATTTGTTTACATCTAAAATATGAGCCGTTCTCTTTATAAAAATCATTTAAAACACCGTTTGTACTGAAAAAAGACCCTGTTTCCACAATTGGATAATTTGCATTTGGGTTTGAAGCTGTCCATTGGTCTCTGCTTAAACTTCTGTTTGCAGGAATCCATGAATTTGTGAGTACATTAATGCTTTTAGAATTTTGAAACTGAGGATAGAAATCTTGAAAATAACGAGTATAATTCAAGATATCGTTACCGAAAGAACCATATAAAGTTGTAGATAGATCAAAGCGCTTGTAAGAAACACTCAAGTTTACACCAAGTGTAAATTTTGGGTTTGGATTTCCAAAAAAGGCACGGTCTTTATCATCAATAACACCATCTTTATTAATGTCTTTGTATTTAAAACGGCCTGGAGCTGCGTCTTTTTCTGTTGGAGATTTTGCAACATCCGCAGCATTCTGATAAATTCCTGCAATTTCATACCCATAAAATGCGCCAACCGGATGACCCGCCTGGTTTCTAACCTGATTTCCTGTGTTGTGCGTACCTGCAGTTTCAAAATATCCAGCAGGGCCCGGAATATTTACTATTGTATTTTTATATGATCCATAATTTGCACCTATTGAAAAACTGAGATCCTTGTTAATTTTATCGTGATAAGTAGCAGAAATATCAATTCCTACATTTTGCATATCGCCAATATTAACCTGCGGGAGGGTAGCTCCAACACCTGCTGCGCCGCCTACCTGGTCCTGAAATATTAAGCCGTCTATTTTTTTCTTATACCAATCGAAAGATACATCCAATTTATTTTTAATAACTACTGCGTCCATTCCAAAATCCAACACTTTATCCCGTTCAAAGGATGTATTCGCATTACCGTAACTTGTTGCATAAAAACCTCTTACAGTACCTGCACCACTAGTTCCGTTAATATCATAGTAGGCATCGCTTGCACCACCACCATAAGATGAAAATGCATTGCTTGCATTTACATTTGCAACTGAGCCTAAAACGCCATAACTACCGCGTAGTTTAAGGCTGTTAAGAAAAGCTATACTTTTCATGAAGGCTTCTTCAGAAATAACCCATCCTGCCGAAATTGAATAAAAATTACCAAAACGGGCATTTGGGCCAAATACAGAATTTCCATCTCTACGACCATTTAAACCCAATAGATATTTGCTTTTGAAAGCATAATCTAATTTTGCTAAAATTGCAGTGCCTGTTTTCAAGTAGCCATAACTGGAATTGGACTGTCCTGTATTAGCTCCTGTACCTAAATTAAGATAGTTCGGATCATCAGTAAAATAACCAATCCTGCTGCCGGATAGGCCCCTACCTCTGTATTGAATGGCTTCATACCCAACTAGTGCTTTTACTGAATGATTAACCCCAAATGTATTATTATAATTAAGCGTGTTAGTAAAGTTCCAATTGCTTGTATAATTTGAGTATTCGCCGTAACCATTATTTGAACCATTTTCTTTATTCTCATAGGTTCTGTAATTATGATAAAAACCATAATTATTATCCAAGTTTCCACCAAACAATGTTTTGGCTGTAAAATGTTTTAGAAAATCCACTTCTGCAAAAACATTACCTTGAATTTGCCAATCTTTATTTTGATTATCCTTAGCCCTCGTTTGGTTAGCAAAAGGATTAGATGAATTGCCTAATTCTGTACCGGATGTTCCACCAAAACCACCACCAGCATCATAAATTGGAATAATTGGTTGTTCCCATGCTGTTAAATTTACCGCATTTCCTTCCTGATTATTCCCAATTCTCGGATTGTCTTTATAAAATATGTACAAGTTTTCACCCACACGTATATTATTTTTTACGTTAAAGACAGTATTAATCCTTGCAGCATACCGCTTAAGGTAAGTATTTAATAATGTTCCTTCCTGGTCAAAATAGTTGAAGGAAAATAAATAATTTGATTTTTCAGAACTTCCACTTGCAGATACTGTATGGCTCTGGATTGGAGCTGGTTTAAAAACTGCATGGAACCAATCTGTACCGGTTTTATTTGCAGGCACAATAAGATAAGGATCCCCTTTGGCATAATTATTATTATATAACGCAAGATTAACTGATGGATCAGATGCAGGAACGCCTGAATTATTTCCGGCCTTAATATAATCAGGAATCACGGGTAATTGGCCCGTACCATATTGCGAAGAAACTACATTACCGGATACATTTACAACTCCGGAGTTTCTGGCAGCCAAAAAATATAAATCAGCCATGCCTTTTGTATCCAATTTATGCCAAGGATTACCCTGCAGTACTCTTTGTGTTCCATAAAACCCATCATAACTAATAGTAGCTTTTCCTCTACCCTTTCTAGTAGTTACTATTATTACGCCCGAAGATCCACGCACACCGTATATAGCAGCTTGCCCATCTTTTAATACCTGAACAGATTCAATATCATTTGCTGACAGATCATGCAAGGTACTTAAATCTCCAGGGGCAGATTGAACGCCATCAACAATCACCAATGGTGATACGTTACCAAATGAAGTAATTCCCCTGATAAAAACATTACTTCCTTCTCCCGGAGCACCGGAACCAACAATGTTAACACCAGCAGCTTGCCCCTGAAGCATTTGCTCCGCCGTTCCAGAAGGAACCGACTTAAGGTCTTTTACACTAACTACAGAAACAGCACCTGTAATTTCTTTTCTTTTTTGAGCAGTGTAGCCTGTTACAACCACTTCATTTAAAGAATTTTGTCTTTCTTTCAATGAAACGTTAATTGTTGATAAACCAGAAATACTCATTTCTTCCTCATCGTACCCTATGGAAGAGATGAGCAAAATAGTTTTACCAGTCGGCACGGAAATAGAAAATTCTCCATTTGCACCAGTAACTGCCGCAATTTTGGTACCCTTAATACCAACGGTTGCTAATGGAATTGGAGTATTATCTTTTGCGTTTTTAATAATGCCAGAAACGTTTTGTTGGGCATAAATTTGGGAAGAGAAGAATATGCCACATATCAATGTGCATACCCCTAAAAGGAGGTTTTTAATCATACAGCAGCGTTTGTTTTAGTTTTGATTGATATTCAAATATACAAAGTATATTAATTAAAAGTTAATAATTTTTATTAAACATTTAATTCATTGATATATGATATTATTAATATATTAACACATTAAAAAAAATAAATTATAATCGTAAGGATTTATTAATAAAAAAAAGTTTATTAATTTGTTAGACCTAAACAAAATAATTTTAAAACCAAAGCATTTTATATAAAATTTATACATTA
>JANXVN010000059.1 GCA_025351645.1 Ferruginibacter sp. | reverse complement strand
GTTGCCAACACCAGGTCACGCACAAACTCTGCCGGCAATCGGCTTCTCGGCCCACGTGCCAGGTAAATATTTTCGGGATCTTTTTTTAATTTTTCATCACTAATTTGTACAGACTGCCGGTAAGTGGCAGACATCACCATTTGTTTCATCAAACGTTTGATATCCCATCCGTTATCCATAAAATCTACCGCCAGCCAATCCAACAAAGCGGGGTGAGCAGGAAGTTCGCCCTGCATGCCAAAATCGCCGGTTGTCTTGGTAATACCTCTCCCAAAAATTTCCTGCCAAAGCTGGTTTACAAACACCCTTGCGGTTAATGGATTCTTTTTATCTACCGTCCATTCTGCCAGCCCAAGCCGGTTTTGCGGAAACCTTATTGTATCAAATTTCATAACTGCCTTCAATGCTACGGGGCGCACTTCCTGGCCAGGCGCATTGTACACGCCACGTTTTAGTAAATACGTTTTACGCAGCGTATCCCTTTCGCCCATTACCGATACCATCAACGCATTGGTATCTTTCGCATTTATAAAGGAGAGTGTATTTTTTTCATCTTCAGCGGTTATTGCAAGAAATGGTTTTTTTGCTGGCATGGATGCACTTACATCGCCTTCAAAACCAAGCTCTTTGGTGTTATTAAAAAATGCCAGCATCTGGTAATAATCTACCTGAGATATAGGGTCGTATTTATGGTCGTGGCATTGGGCACATTCCAGCGTAACGCCTAAAATGCCTTTTCCAAATGTTTTTGTTTTATCAAGCAAATATTCAATGCGGTATTCTTCTTCAATAATGCCACCCTCTTCGGTGTATTTATGGTTGCGAAAAAAACCTGTGGCCAGTATTTGTTCTTTGGTAGCAGCAGGCAACATATCACCTGCTATCTGCCAGGCGATAAACTGGTTATAGGGCAGGTTTTTGTTAAAAGCATGTATTACCCAATCCCGCCATGGCCATTGGCTGCGTATATTATCATCCTGATAGCCATAGCTATCCGCGTAGCGTGCTACATCCATCCAATGCACCGCCATTTTTTCGCCGTACTGGGGCATAGCTAACAACTTATCTAACACTTTATCGTAAGCATTAGCACTTTTATCAGCCATAAATCCATCCATTATTTCAAGCGATGGAGGCAAGCCTGTAATATCGAGGCTCACACGTTTTAATAATCTTTCTTTATCGGCCTCTGCATTAGGTGCAAGGCCTAACTGGTCGAGCTTATTTAAAATAAAATGATCGATTTCATTTTTAGGCCACTCCTTATTACTTACCGCAGGCAGCGGAGACTTTTTAGGCGCATCAAATGCCCAATGGGTTTCGTATTTAGCGCCCTGGGCTATCCATTTTTTAAACAGCTCTATTTCGTATTTACTTAAAGCGCCGAGGTGGGTATTTATTGGCGGCATCATAAAAGCGGTATCGTCAGAAGACACTCTTTTCATTAATTCAGATAGTTGCGGCTTGCCCCGCACAATGGCAAAAGCACCTTTGGTCTCTCTTAGTGGGGCGTATGCGCTATCGGCAATATCAAGCCTTAGCCCTGCCTCTCTTTTATTGGCATCTGGCCCATGGCACTTAAAACATTTATCGCTCAATACCGGGCGTATGTTAAAGTTGTAACTCACCACATCAGGCATTGCATTGCCATCAACATTACTACTATTATTAAAACAAGAAACAACAATGGCAGCAATTGCAATCAGTATAAAGACAACAGAAATAATCCTGTATTTCATATGTTTTAAAATTGAACATTAAATTTAAGGAAAATTAAGGAGGGTAATAGATTTAGTTTGGGTGGAAGAAAGAGGCGGGGTAGTAAATAAGGGCATAAGGCATGATATCTGAGCGTACAAGTTGCGCAATATAAATTTTAGGATTAGTAAGATTGCAAACATCGGATTAAAACAAAATACCATAGAGTATACTCCTGTTTTTTATTGGCTGCTTTTATGGGCAAGTACAAGCAAATAATAGGGTAACAGCTATTAGTACAAAAAAAAATATAATTAGTCTAGCAGAAATAATGGAAATGTAAATTTCATTTTTTGTTTTTTTGTGATGATAGATGCTTACAAAATAGCATCAGCATTGGAGCAGTTTTTTTAGTTTCGTTTAAATTTATAGAAGATTTTATGCTAACCGCGGCTTCAAAAATTTCTTATAGAGCTGCTTAATATGATGAATTTTAATTTACATCTGTAAAGATGTACTACGGCTTGATGCAAATAATCATATTCAAAAAAGAATTTGCACAATACGCATATTTACAGCGATGCAAAAAAACTTGGGGATATTTGACCTTTACAGCTTGTTATTAATAGCATCATATGTTTTAATTGTTGTAAGCTATAATTTTACAAATTATGTTAACTCTTTTTAAATATAAAGCTTTTATTTTGTGCCTACAATCCATTAATAAATTATATACAAATACTAGTGAAAAAAATTAAACAATGGGCTAAAGAAATAAAACATGCCGGCTTAGCTCATTTAATCAAAATAAAAAAAACGGAGCTATACTATAAATATAAACTAAAAAATATCCAATTAAATTATCCCGAATTTTATACAAATATTGAAATACTTAATGGGCAATCAATAAATAAAGATTCCAGGTTAAACCAGGGAACGGCTTATTACGCAATAAAAAAAGGGATTGAGGTTTCCGGTATAGATTATCCGAAGATCACTTTGTTAGATATTGGCTGTGGGTATGGCAAAACTTTAAACTTTGGCATGCTACAAAAATATAAGCAAGTTATTGGTATAGACCTTGATGTAGCTGCCGTAAACCAAGCTATTGCCAATTGCTGCCTAATGAAAGAAAATGGTTTTAATACGCCGTTTGAAGTACATAATGTAGATGCCAGCCTATTTACCATACCTGAAAATGTAAATATAATTTTCATGGCAAACCCATTTGGAAAAAAAACTATGGAGGCTGTGGCTAGTAATATTATTCACTATCGCCAAAAATGTACTATGGAATTATACATAATATATTTTGTGCCTGTGCACCAGGATGTGTATTTAAAATATAAAGAATGCACCAAAGTATTTGAAAGCTTTACCAGGCATAAAAAAGAAAGCGAACTGGTGATTTTTAAAGTTACTAATAGTTAACCTACATAATAAACTACTCTTTATTATGTAGCATGGCACAATAATATTACCCTATTGCCTTAGTGCCGAAAATATGCCCTACCAAAGCAGTTATGCCCATGGCGATTGTTCCCCAAAAACAGATGCGTAGTACCGCTTTTAAAGTGCCTGAACCTCCGGCTTTTGCAGCAACGGTGCCGGATAACGCAAGCGCTACAATGGCAAAAGAATACTGGCAGATAACCATACTTTTAATAGGTGCAAACAAGGATACTAAAAAGGGCAGCAGCCCGCCAGATATAAAGGATGCGCCTGATGCAAATGCCGCTTGTAATGGCTTGGGCTGCGTTAAATCATTTATGCCCAGCTCATCCCTAGCATGGGCTTCCAGGGCATTATGGTTTGAAAGCTGTGTAGCTACATCAATAGATAATGCATAACTTAAGCCCCGCCCCTGGTATAGTTTTGCCAGCTCCAGTAATTCCATATCCGGGTCGGTATCCAGCTCCATTTTCTCTCTTATTAAATCCGCTGCTTCTATATCTGCTTGTGAGCTTACAGAAACATACTCGCCTGCCGCCATAGATAAAGCACCAGCCACAAGGCCTGCCAACGCTGCTAATACTATCGCATTTCTTTCATTGCTTGCCGCTGCTACACCAATCACTAAGCTTGTGGTAGAAAGTATGCCGTCGTTGGCACCTAACACTGCCGCCCTAAGCCACCCACTCCTATTGGTATAATGCTCTTCTAATTCCATGTACTCCTAATTTTTATTTTTTGTTAAGTTTGATACTTGCAGTACATCTAAACAGTAAATAATTAAAATTGTAGCCGCAAATCCAGGTTATTTCATTATCAAAATTCTTGGAAACACTGCTGTGACAACAACCCTTTTTATGCCACTAGCCTTTCGCTTGCCACGTAATCCTTTTTTAACAAAATATCCATAATTATGTTGGGTAATTGCCTGCCTATTTAAACTTTAAATTAAGGCTGATGATGTTTGAGTTAAAGTTAGTGCTCCTTATATAATGCCCGTATCGAAGCTCTATCATGCTAAAATGCTGGTTACCAAAAATACCTTTTGGCGGTGCTGCCCTAAAGCCTGCGCCCACAAAATGGCTATGAAATTTTGAGAAGTCGTAGTTGCTGGTATAATAAACATCCGACGCTGTGTGCGACATGTATGGGGCGAAATATTTTACCGCACTCTGCTGGTAATACCTGTAAAAAGGAGCTACAGAAAAAAACGGCGTTAGCTTAATCGCGGTTTCTATATCTGCTGTATGTGCCGTCAACCCCCAGTCATCGTGGTAATACCTATAAAAGCTACGCAGCACTATCTTATCCCCTAAAAAATAATTAGCACGCATGCCCAGTGGAATTTTAAACCTGTTAGATGGAAGTGCTTCTACCTTTACCGTATTGTCTTTCAGGTACACCCTATGGAATGGCAGCCCGAGGTAGCCATCCTGCCAGGCTAAATCAAGCAAAAATAATAGCTGCAGATTTTTATTAATTACCTGCGAGTAAGACAAAGATCCGCTAAAAGAATTTCTTGGCGTGGTGGCGTAATTAATACGCTCCCGCCCATTGGCATTGCCGGTGTAGCTTGTCCTTAATTCTACGGGATAAACTAGAGAAACCTTATCAAGATAAGCTTGTGCCTTTACTGTAAATTCTCTGTTATTATTTGTTGATTTTTTTGAAAAACTTGCGCCGAATCCGAAAGACTTATAATCGAACTCTGTAGATGCGGATGCATTAAGGCCGAAAGTGGTACCCTTTTTTTCGTTTTCAACCGTCCATGATAAAGAGGGGTACACACGGACATCATGAGAGGATGCGGAAGAGTTTGCTTTTAAATCTATCATGTCTGAAGAAGCAGAGGTATATGTATCCGCACCCAATTCAAAATTGAAAGTATGCTTTCGTAGCTGCTTATCGTACTTAGCAAACTTTACATCAATTATGTTGGCGATATCCGTCAGCTTTTCTGTACCAATGCCACCGGTAACGGAGGAATTGCCGCCCTCCTGGTGGTAGTAGCTGCTAACAAGGTTTACCTCTTCTAATTTTAATTGCCTGTTTTTATACTGCGTAGAATCCTGTGTGGGGCTAGGTTGTGCAAACACTGCCACCAGGTTGAGGTATAGCCCAACTACTGCTAAACATATTTTTTTCATTCGGTAATTTGACTCTTTTTTTAGGTAGCTATTATATTTGGCACAACTGTTATTACTGATGGCACAGCTTAATTACATCCGCATCCCCCACCCGTTTTTCCGCCATTGGCACCGGATGCCCCTTCCCTGTAAGATTGAAAACTCATCTCTGTTTTTTGTATTTTACGTGCCCCAAGCTCCATCTCGGAATCGTTGAGCTTGCCCTTCTGGTATTCTTTTACTGTAGTGCACGATGTGGTACTGGAGAGCATTGCAAAAGCTATTGCGGTTATGCCAGCCATCTTGTTTTTGTTCATAAAATATTTATGTTTGCTGATGTGTAAATAGTATCATTTTCGTCGATGATGATGCAGCCTATGCCTTTAATCTGGTTCACCATATTTAAGCCAACCTTAATGCCCATTACCATTACCGGCGTTGCAAAAGCATCGGCAATTTCTGCATTGGGGCTTATAATGGTAACGCTCTTTATCCCTTGCACTGGCATGCCTGTTTTGGGGTTGATGGTATGCGAATATTTTTTGCCTCTTATCAGTACAAACTTTTCATAATTGCCAGATGTGGCTACAGACATGTTGGTAATATCCATCCACGAAAAAGCATCCCGCACGCTGTCGGGGTTGGCAATACCAATTGTCCATGGTTTTCCATTTGGTTGTTTGCCCCAGGTTGTAAGGTCGCCTGCAGCATTCACAATACCGCTTTTTACTCCGTTTTGTTGTAATATATATTTTGCACGCTCAGCCGCATAGCCTTTGCCAATACCGCCAAAGCCAATGCGCATGCCTCTTTCTTTTAAGAAAACCGTTTCGTTTTGGGCATTGGTAACAATGTTTTTGTAATTGATAAGCCGTACTAAATTTTTAGCAGTTTCTTCATCTGGCAAGGCCGTCATGTTTTTATCGAAGTTCCATAATTTTTTATCTATGGAGCCATAACTAATATCAAAAGCGCCTTGGGTTATATCGGATATTTTTCTGGCTCTTTCAATAAGCCCAACCACTTCTTTATCTACTTTTACCGGGGCTATGCCTGCTTGTTTATTAATGTGGCTTACCTGGCTATCTTCATTGTATGTGGTCAATAGCTTTTCTATCCTTGTAATTTCACCAATGGCAGTCTCTATACAATTGTTTGCCCATATTTGGTCTTCAACATCGGCTACTACGCTTATTTCGAACCTATTGCCCATAAGTTTTACTACCCGCTTAAAAATAGTTTGTGGCAAGGTTGCAATACTATCTATTTGCATCAAAAATATCTTTTGCCTGTTGTGTAAATTGTGTTGGGCTTACAGTTGGCAAGCCATCCCACTCTTTCAATACCTTGCCTTTTGCATCTAGTAATAAAGTAAAAGGAAATTTGCCTTTAGGATTATATTTATCTGCCAGCGCTTCATTTTGTTTTACCTGCTCTTTACTTAATTTATTTTTATTGCTCCGCGGAAAATCAGCATTTATCAACACCAGGCTAGAGGAGGCAAAATCAGTAAAAGGCTTGCTATCTAATATTTCTTTCCGCAAGCGGATGCACGGGCCGCACCAGTCTGAGCCAGAAAAATTTAATAATATTAACTGGTGTTTTTCTACAGCCACTTTTTCAGCTGTTTCAAAATCCGTTATCCATCCCATTTGCGGGGCCATAAAAAAGGTAAGCAAAAACAGTAGGGCCATTTTCATAAAGAATGTTTTTTGTGTAAGATAATTGTTACCCCTTAACGGATTATTTAGGTGGGCTTGTTTTAACGCAGCCTTAACCAGCCAGTTTTATACGTCGGTTTAGGAATAAACACGCAACATATTATTTGTTAAAGAAGTTTTGTATTGCTTTAATGCGGTTGGAGCCGGACCGCCTGTAACACTGCCAGTTTCAGAAAAAATTGCGCCATGGCTTGGGCAATAAAATTGTTGGTTAGCCACCTGGTATTGTACAGAAACTCCCTGGTGGGTACAATCTTGCGAAACCGCAATGTAACTGCCTGCTTTGGTTTTTGCAACTATTACTCCATTAGTATAAATGTAACCACCTATACTATTTAATGCGGCGTTTGCCGGTAAGGCAAGGTCCAGGGTAACATCCACAACTGTTGGCACTGGTGGGGTATAGCCACTTGCAGCTTTTGAACAGGCTCCTAAACAGGCGGCAGAAAAAATACCGGCGGTACCAAGCCCTAGCAATGATAAAAATTCCTTTCTTTCCATGTTACTGGTTTATTTTTTTAAATGATTATGTAGCATTGCTGTTACAAAAAACTGTTAATGATTGTTTTAAAAATTAACTATGGCCTTTATCCGTTAGATACGATATGCTATAAAATGGTTGGCTTAATTAAATAATTTATTTTTGTAGCCCAACCATTCTGCCTTCATGCACATCTTTAAAAGAAACTATTAAACCAGTGAGCGAAACCGAAAGGCTTATACAGGATTGTATTAAAGGTGATAGAAGTGCACAGGGCAGCCTATACCAATTGTACGCTACAAAAATGTTTAGGGTGTGCTTACGGTATGCTAAGAATAAAGAAGAAGCCGAAGATATTTTACAGGAAGGTTTTATGAAAGTTTTTACAGGCCTGCGCCAATTTAATTTTGAAGGGTCGTTTGAAGGATGGATAAGAAAGATAATGGTTAACTGCGCACTGCAAAAATATCGGGGCAATGCAAAGCTGCATGCCGTAGTAACTATTGATGAAAACCAACATGAAATAGGCGAACCCGAAAATGTGATTGCGTTGCTGGGCACAAAAGAATTGTTACTGATGGTACAGCAATTATCTCCCGGGTACCGATTAGTTTTTAACCTTTATGTGTTTGAAGGGATGAAGCACCGTGAAATTGCGGAGCAGCTTGGCATATCCGAAGGCACTTCTAAATCGAACCTTTCGGATGCAAGGGCAACGTTACAAAAAATGGTGAATAATAGTTTACAGGTAGCAACTAAAAATATTAAATACTTATGATAGAACATCTACCAGATATTGATAAGCTTTTTAAGGCTGCTCTTGACAGCCACGAAGAAGCCCCATCCAATAAAGTGTGGGATGCGCTTGACAGGGGGCTTGATAAAAATAAAGTAATTGATTTCAGGAAAAAATACATCCACCTGAAAAAAATCGCTATTGCCTTACTGTTGCTATTGGTAGGCGCTTGTGCATACACTTTTATCACCTTAAAAAACAACAGTGAACTATTACAAAATGCACATAACAAAAGCCTGGATAGCAATACAACAAGCTCGTTAATAAATAAAATTACAGGCAAAGAAATTGCTGCGCCACATGTGCCAGCTACTAAAGAAAGCAAGGAGAATAATCAATCGCAAAAATCTTCTGGGCTACTTAATGGCTTTATAAATGAGCAGTATAATTCCGTTGCCACATCAAACCAGCGCCATGTGGTAAATGCACCAGCAACAATAACTGCAAGCAATAATAAAGAACAACTATTTTATAAAAGCAATTCTAAAAAGATAAAAAAAACCAGCACTGTTGTTGAAAAAATTACTGAATTATCAGTCCCGGCTAACATCTTTAATCCAAAAGAAAATGTAGCCAATACACTTACTAAAAGTACCAGCAAAAAAACATACGTTACTAAAAGAATACAGAATACCAATATCACCAATGGTGGGTTTGAAGAAGACAATGAAACAGGCACAATAGTAATAGCTACACTAAGAACAGCTACGGCAACTATGCCCGCCGTTCAAAAAATATATCCAGAACTATTACCTGTTATTGCAACTGCTGTTAATGTAGCCACCCTAGCGCAGGTTAATTTCATTTTACCTAAGCACATGCAATTAAGTTTTAAGGCTACAAAAAAAACAGCTAGCAAAAAAGGTGGCACGTTTGCCCTTACTGCATTTTTTTCACCCAATGTTTCATCTAACTTTTTAAAGGATGACGATGGCGACAATAGGCCAGGCAGGCAAGTGCATGATGAAGATGGCGACGATATAAAAAGAGGTGAACAACATCAATCTTCTCAAACGTTTGGCTTACTGGTAGATTACAGCATCAATGCACATTGGGCGCTCCAATCCGGGCTTACCATGTCTAACCGGACGATAGCGATAAATCCAAAAAGAATTTATGCTGCCAATAATGGAAATGGCAGCATTGAGTACTTGTATAATTGTTCATCCGGCTATACTTTTATTTCATCGAAACTTGCTGCCAGCCCTGTTGCCGGCGACAGCCTGCAAACGCAGGAAGCAAAAAATACCCTTCAGTATGTATCCATACCCCTAATGATTAAATATAATTTTTTATTTAAAAAAATCAACCTTTTTAGTTCGATAGGCGCTTCCTTAAGCTTACTTACCAAAGGCAGGCTTAGTACAGAAATAGAAGCTACACCCGGAAACAGGGAAGCTACTACCAGCACTACCATAATTGGCTTAAAAAGAAGTTACTTTAATGGCAGCATCGGCTTTGGCATTTCTTTTCCAATAAGCAATAAGTTAGCATTCAGTTTTATGCCTTCTTATAATTTTGCCTTAAGCTCAAGCACCAAAGGGGCCGTTGTAAAAACTTACCCAAATGCTATTGCCCTGGCAACAGGAATTATTTATAAATTCAAATAAATACTTTTTTCGACCATCTGTTTTTTCTGGATCTACAAAACTATTATGTACAATATAAAAAAAGCCGCCTTTAAAAAGCAGCTTTATTTTATTATTATTTAACACGGATTACTAATCATTAATTAGTTATTCATCTGGCTAACAAATAGCAACAGCCTTATTTTGAAGGCTATTAACTATGCAGTCCGACGAATTACTTTCAATAAGACTGCTACTATAGCAATAACTAGTAAAACATGGATGATGCCTCCGGTGTAATAACCACCCAAAAATGATACAGCCCAAATTATTACTAAAACCAGAGCTACCAAATACAATAAATTTCCCATTTTGATTAATTTTAAGGTTATAAAAAATGTGCAATTTTTGTATAACAAAATTCTGACCATATTTATTAATAACTAAAAATAGCTGTGCAGTGTAAATTTTTTTCTACAATTCACGGTAAGTATGCCGCAACGCAGGCCTAATCAATTATTTATCACTTTTATTTTAGCTGCTCCTAAAGCCCACTGGCACAGAAGATAAGATTGCCGCCAATTAAAATACGCTACAGAATCCTGGCTTAATGCAATACTTCTACGGCACGTTTAAATTTCCTATTGCAAACTCTATTGTCTTTTATATATTATTTCCGTCCAGGCAATATTTATAGCTTATTTTTTTATGTCATTGGCAACGGATGGCTTTACGTAGATAACGTTATAATAGCCGCTGCTGTTTTAAGGAACCGGTTTTACACTTTCTCTACAAAAGCGCTCCCACATTTGAGCACCCTATATGGTACATTATCAATAAAATGAATCAGCTAAAGCGGGCTTGATATGATATTGATTTTGATACGGTACTCTCAAGCACGCATAATTATTGAAATATAGACTATAAAATAAATTTAGTGTAGTTAGCCCCCGCTAATTTATAAAGGCCATTCAATCCCCTTAATTTTGCAAATGATTAATAACCGATCATTTATGCACATAGAAACAACAGGCGATGTTTCTTTAACAAAGGTTAGGCTAACCATTATAGGCTTTGTTACTTTTACTTTTATCGGCTATTTTACCATAGGGCTGCCTTTAGCTGTATTACCAATTTTTATTCACCAGCAATTAGGTTACAGCACATTAATGGCGGGCATAGTTATAAGCCTGCAATATGTTACCACCTTTTTATTACGCGGCTATGCCGGAAATATAGTAGATAAAAAAGGGCCCAAGCCTGCTGTAATAATTGGCATGATAGGATTTACCTTAAGCGGCGTATTATTATTTATTGCGTATACATGCAGGGGCACTGCGCTGCTAAGCCTAAGCATTTTAATAGTTACACGATTGATGACAGGCTTTGCCGAAGGGCTTGTTGGCACAAGCCCAATTGCCTGGGCGCTGCATGCGGTAGGCGATAAGCATACCAGCAAAGCAATTTCGTTTAATGGCATTGCAAGTTATGGCGCTATTGCAGTAGCCGCTCCGTTGGGCGTTATGCTTCAACATGCTTACGGTATTGGCAGTATTGCTATCCTAACATTTATTGTTGGGTCCATTGGATTAATTTATTCAAAATCTAAGCTGGCATTGGGAGGCAAAAACAATGCGCCCCGTAAGTCTTATCTGCATGTACTTAAAATGGTTTCGCCGTATGGCATCTGCCTCGCTTTAGGTGGCTTAGGCTTTGGCACCATCTCTACATTCATTACTCTTTATTATGCCTTTTTAAATTGGGAAGGAGCCGTATTATGCCTCTCTACTTTTAGTGTATTATTTATTTTAGGGAGGGTTTTATTTTCACGCTATATTGATTTGTATGGTGGCATGCCAGTAGCCATAGCCTGCCTTAGCCTGGAAGCAATTGGATTATTTATTTTATGGCAATCTACTTTACCGCAGGTGGCGCTTATAGGTTCAGGCATTGCAGGCTTAGGGTTTTCATTGGTTTTTCCGGCGCTGGGTGTAGAGGCTGTTAAACAATTGCCGGTTGCAAACAAGGGTTCGGCTTTAAGCAATTATGGTTTATTTACAGATATTTCCCTGGGAATCACTGGCCCTTTAGTTGGTGCGGTAGCTACAAGGTTTGGTATGCTGTATATTTTTCCGTTTTGTATGGCAATGACAATCATTGGCATTTTATTAGCGACAAGGATTTATTTAAAACAGAAGGCTACGATGGCAATAGAGCGACAGGTAATTTAATATGAAGAAAGACTTTGCCTGCTTCAATTATCGTACACCTGCAAGTAGCCTATAAAGTAAAGTGCTATTTTGTATGTTTGATGATTCCTTTGAAAAGTGCTTGATCCTACAAAAAGATAACACTATTAAATATTTAGCAATTGAAATAAAAAAATGAGCCAGGGCGAACTGGCCAAAAACTTAAACGTGCACTGTGCCGTCATCGGCCGCTATGAACGAGACGAAGTAAAACCTTCCATTGAGATGGCCGCAGCCATCGCCAAAGCACTGGAAATATCCCTGGATTATTTAGTCGGTAATTCTGACCTGCTCCTGGAAAAAAATGTAATCAATAAAATTCTTGATCTTCAAAAACTTAATCCCGAAGATAAAGGACATGTTTTTGCTATGTTGGATGCTTTTCTGCAATCCCAAAAAGCTAAAAAAGTTTTTGCTTCGTAAAATAACAAAGCCACTCATTGAGTGGCTTTGTTGTTTTGATTTTTAGTTGCCAAAGAAAACTTTCTATTGTTAGCTTCTTTTTCTAATTGGGTTCATTTGTAATTAAGGCACGATGGGAAGGCGGTATAGAATGTAGCCAATCCTGATGTGCTTTTTGTCTGTCAGCCTCGGAGGTATCCGCTCTCATCATTTCAAAATAAGGGGATTTTTGGTAATTGGTAAGATTCGTAAATGTAATTTTACATTCATTGACTGTAATGCATATTTCTACTTCTTTTGCCTTACCTGTAATAATCAATTCATTCATAGATTTCCACTTTACAGTAGAAAATAAATCAGAATAATAAAAAAGATTTGTCAATCCGCAATATAGTTTTATCCTGCACTTTACTTTCTGATTTTCTTCTACCAATAAAAAATAATTAAACCTGTCCATTTCAGGGTGTACAATAATCTTGGCTACAAGATTATCATTTTTTTTATACGGATAGGCTTTGCAGATGAAGTCAAAAGAAAAATTATTATTGATTATCTTTTCTTTTATTTCCTCTAATTTTTGTATTTCTAATTTTCCATATTGATTTGCTACTCTTAATAATGCAGTATGAATAACATCCAATCTTATCAGGTTCTTTTCACCAACACTTTTTGTTTCAAAATCTTCATACGCTGGATATAGAATATTTACGTGTATCTTATTGCCTGGCTCTTTCATCACAAACTCTTTCAAATCATTACCAATTTGATTAATGGATATATACATGTAAATATCTTGTTCAAACTCTGTAAGCAAAAAGGAATAAATTAAATCAATAGCTCCTGATTCAGGCCCACTACCTACTCCGTGAAGTACAACTGAGTTTAAACGAAGTTGTGTTTTCATAATATATAATTTAAAATGGTCCTGGTCTTGATTGTTCTAATGGCATTATTTTCCACTGAGCAACATGTTCAGTTACTAACTGCCTTTCATAAAATAATGCTTGTTGCCGATTAAGTGTTCGTGTTAGTATTTGCATCTTTACTGTAAAGCCATATTTCTGTTGTAAGCCAAACAGTTGCCTCTCTGGTCTTTCAAGTCCATATCTAAGCTCATCAGAAATCCCGTATTTTAATACAGGTGTCCCAGAGACAGGCGCAAATGTAAATGAATATACTATATGAGGATTTGTGTTGTCTTTATTGTTTCCATTACCAGGCCATGGGTCATAATGCAATCGTTCCCATGACCTCTTTTCCGATTCCCATGGCGATAACTCCTGACCTGTTGATATAGGCATAAGAACAAGTCCAATAGTTAAACCAACCGGTTTTAATACAGATGCCCACCACGGAATGGGTGCAGGAGCAGGCGTAGGTGCTGGCCCTGGTGCAGGTGCTGGAGCAGGAGCAGGAGCCGGTGCAGGTGTTGGCGCAGGCGACGGAGTACCTGGAGTAATTTTTACAACGGTAGAGCCTGGAATAAAAAGCACTTGTGGTTTTGGCTTAGGTGTAGAGTCAGCAGCCAATCCGTAAGGGTCATTTAAAAGTATAGGATTATTATTTGCAAAAACATAAGGGCTTTGGTCGTCCATTGCATCAGCAAGAGGATCCATCTGATGAAACCTCCCTATCTGCGGATCATAGTTTCTAAAATCTGTTGCATATAATTCCAATCCGCTGCCGTCACTAAATTCTTTATTTTCTAATTCTGTACCATCATTAAACTTTCTTCGGTTCTCTAATTTCCCAGCCGCCTTAGAAGATATGCCATTCATTGTCAAGCCGAACGGATAATAACTACCGTACCATTTTAGCTACTTCTCAAAAATCTTCCCCAACTCCTACAGCCAATCAAAGAACTTTTCTTTATTCCAGTCCGTAAGATAAGGCAGATTTTTTCTTTTCAATTGAAAGAAAAAAAATAAAGGGGCGACAGCCCCTTTTGATTACTTCCTTTCCTTTGCTTTCCATTCTTTGAACCATTGCTTTAAAAACTCCCTGCGTTGCTTCTGATACGCCTTTTCTTTTTCTT
>JANXVN010000173.1 GCA_025351645.1 Ferruginibacter sp. | reverse complement strand
TGGAGAGGGTTAGGGTGAGGTAAAGACAAACATATAGATCCTTAACTTAACGGCATTGGATGATAATTGCTGGAATTGTGCTTATTTCTTGCTAATGATATCCCCAATAATTTTGATGGCGTGTTCCCTTGAATTTTCTATGAACAGGCTGTGCGTATTCATGCCGCCGCAGATTACGCCTGCGAGGTAAATGTTGGGTATATTGGTTTCGTGCGTGCCGGCATTGTAATAGGGTTTGCGTATTTCATCGGGCGATAACTCAATACCAATATTTTGTAAGAAGGATAGGTTTGGCTGATAGCCCGTCATGGCTATTACCCAGTCATTTTCGATGGTAACAATACCTTCGGGCGTGTTGATGTCAACCTCTTTTTCGCGGATGGCTGCGATGGTGCTATTGAAAAATGCCTTTATAGAACCTTCGTTGATGCGGTTCACGATATCTGGCCTTACCCAGTATTTTACACGTTCGCCAACTTCTTTATCCCGTATTACCATTGTTACCTGCGCGCCTTTGCGATAGGTCTCCAAAGCCGCGTCCACGGCGGAGTTGCTGGCACCTACCACCAATACTTTTTGGAATGCGTAAAAGTGCGGGTCTTTATAATAGTGCGTTACGTTAGGTAAATTTTCTCCGGGTACATTTAGCAGATAAGGAAGGTCGTAAAAGCCTGTTGCTATGATGATGGCCTTGCTTGTATAATTTTGTTTGTTGGTAATTATTGTGAAGCCATTATTAGTTTTATCGATAGTAGAAACCTCTTCAAATAAATGGATATTTAGCGTTGCGGAAATGGCTACGCGGCGGTAATACTCCAACGACTCGTTGCGGGTTGGCTTAATGCTGTTGCTTACAAAAGGCACGCCACCGATCTCTAATTTTTCTGAGGTAGAAAAGAAGGTCATGTTGACGGGATAATTGTACAAAGAATTTACCAGTGCCCCTTTTTCTATAACGATGTAGCTAAGCCCTTTTTGTCTTGCTTCTAATGCACAGGCTAATCCGATGGGGCCGCCGCCGATTATAATGATGTCGAAAACTGGATCCATAATTTTTAATTTTTTATGCCTGTTGCTAAAGCGTATTTATTTTTATTTAAAGATGGATGCAGGCATCTAAAAAGTATAATAAATAATACGGTAGTTATTTGCTGCGGATACTTTTATGAAAGATAAAAACGCTGCTGGCCGAAGCGTAAGGCCCGCCCGGATGAATCCGTTCGGACGGGGATAGTAGCGAAAATCCTTTTTTGTCGGTCGCCGCAAAAAAGATTATAGCGAATAGCCCGGCCCCTTGCGCAGCTTGGGGTACGCCCACTTCATCTTCGTTGCATTGTGCAGCTTGTTTAATTTAATTGCGCATCAAACAAGGCTTCTTCAAAATTGATGTTGGTATAATCTTTTACCACGTTGTACAAGGTATCTCGTTCTACAGGCTTTCTTTTTACTTGCTTGATGAGGGTTACCAATTGTTGCGTGCTCATTGCTGGGGTTTGTTCTTCGCTGCCGGCCATGCTGTATATTTTTGTTGAATCATCTATTGTTCCGTCGATATCGTTTACGCCGAAGGATAGGCTTAGCTGTGCATTCTCTCTGCCTAGCATTGGCCAGTAAGCCTTTAAATGGGCAAAATTATCAAGGTATATCCGTGCGATGGCGTAGAGGCGCATATCTTCTGTGATGGTGGATTCCGGCACGTAGCTCATGTCGTTATTTTCGTTGCGGAACTTAAGCGGGATGAAGGTGTTGAAGCCGCCTGTCTTGTCCTGCAATTCCCTTAATCTTCGCATGTGGTCTATACGGTGTTCGTACTTTTCTATGTGCCCGTATAGCATGGTGGCATTGGTGTGCATGCCTAAATTATGTGCCACTTCGTGAATGTGCAGCCAGCCATCGCCATCAATTTTATCGGCCGCTATCTGCAGCCTTATTTCTGGGGCAAAAATTTCTGCGCCACCTCCTGGCAATGAATCAAGCCCTGCATCGTGCAGTTGTTTCATGCCTTCTTCCACAGTTAATTTTGCTTTACGGAACATGTAATCCAGCTCCACTGCGGTAAATGCTTTTACATGTAAATCAGGCCTGTGCGCCTTAATTTTTTGCATCAGCTCAATAAAATAAGCCATGTTCATTTTTGGGTGCACGCCGCCTACGATGTGTACTTCGGTAATTGGCTTGCCATCGTATTTTTTAACAATATCCAGCATTTGGTCGATACTTAGTTCCCAGCCTTCATCTTTTTTTGCATAGAGGCGGCTGTAACTGCAAAACTTGCAACTAAACACACAAACGTTTGTGGGCTCTATGTGAAAATTGCGGTTAAAATAGGTGGTATCGCCGTGCAGCCTTTCGCGAATAAAATTTGCGAGTGTGCCAACAAATGGCAGGCTTCCTTTTTCAAAAAGTAATAAGCCTTCTTCGTCAGTAATGCGTTGCTGCAGCTTTACTTTTTGGGCTATATTTTTAAGGGCCAGGTCGCTGGTGTTATCAATTAAAGTATCTATAGAAATGTTCATTGTATTATTTTATGCAAAGTTACCGAGGGTGTGGCTTTAAAACAAAATAGGTTGGGTTTTGTTGGATGAGGGCTTAGATTTGTTGAAAGTAATCCCTGGTTGTATTGTTAGAAGGAAGAATAGCTTAAAAACAATAATTCTGCTACTTTTGTTTTATTAGAAAAACAAACTTCTCCTTAATTTTTTATAGCTAAATAATTATATAATGAGATTACAAGTGATACAAGACGCAAGAGGAAATGCCACCGGTGTCTATATACCTATAGATGAATGGACGAAGTTGAAAAAGCAATACAAAGACTTGGAAATATTAGAATATGAAGAGCCGACTAAGGCACAGTTACTAGGAGAGCTGAAGGAAGCTATTACCCAGTTGGGCCTTATTGAAAAAGGCAAATTAAAATCACGCCCAGCCAAAGCTTTGCTGAATGAGTTATAAGGTAGATACAATCATGCTTTTTGATAAATAAGCTAAACGTTTAAGCAAAAAATACCCTTCTCTTAAAAATGACCTGTCAGCTCTTATTGATTTACTGGCCGAAGAGCCTGAATTGGGCACTGCTCTTGGCAATAATTTCTATAAGATACGATTGGCTATTAAAACTACAGGCAAAGGCAAAAGTGGAGGCGCCAGGGTAATTACATACCCTAAGGTGACTGCTACTACAGTTTACCTATCCACAATTTACGATAAGGGTGAAAAAAGTTCTATTTCAGAAGCAGAACTAAAAAATATTTTGAAGGCTATACCATAACAACATAGAATTTCTTACAATTGGTAAGACTACTTTTTAATCAATTTTCATCATATTTAGAACACGCAGGACTAGTATTACTGACTTGAACAAAGTAATGTGCATTTATAAATTGCATGTACATACCTTAAAACAAAAAGCGGCTGCCTTTATCGGTCAACCGCTTTTTTTTAATGGATAATGCCTAATATTTTACAATCTTTTGTTGCACTGACCTATCATTATAAGTTAGTTTTAAAATGTACACTCCTTTGGCTTTGCCAGATAAATCAACTGTTATTTCGGTAACAGCATTGCCATTATATTGGTAGGCCCAAACCATCTGGCCGGTAGAACTGAATACCTGCGCTGCTTTCAAGTCTGTAGGTACATGGTAATGGTGTATCAGGAAGGTGCTTTTAAATGGATTTGGGTAAATAAGGTAGCCCTGTTCTTTTAATTTTTGCGGCAATATTTTTGCGTAAATATTTACATTATCCAGCCAGATATTATTTTGCTTATTGCCTTTGGCCACAAAGTAAACCTGAAAATTATTTGTACCAACAAATGGGCTTACATCAATATTGATATGTTTCCAATCACTTTCAACCGGGGTGTAGCCATTGGTGGAAGAGTTATCTGGATTGTTGGCCGTCTGTAAATCCGCACCCCACTTTTTCCATACCGTTTGGAAGCTACTGCCGCAATCTTTTGTTACCTGCACTTCCAGCGTATCCATCGCCAATCCGATAGGGCTGGGATTGGTTATGCCCTGTGCATAAGCAAGGTCGAACGATGTATAAACGGTATCGTTGGCACTACTATTGGTAATTAAGGGCGATACAAATTTATCGATGGTGCTGGTTGCCGACCCAGCATATGTAAAGTTGTTGATTACCATTGCACCTACGCCCGTTTTTGCAGCAACGGTTGTTCTTTGCCAGGTGGTAGCATAATCGGGGTTAACAATACCCCAGTTTATAGGGGGAAAGGTAACACCTTCAAAACCTTCTGCCAATGGTAGCGTAGGCTGCATACCGGTAACTGCAAATGTTGTTGCAACAGAATCGTTTTTAGTATCCTGGTCGCCAACACCGCTATTGCTAACCGGTTCAAAACTAAATGCCGTAAATGTATGGCTACCTATTGTTGTGCTAAATGCATCCAGGCTAGTTGTGGCTTGGTTGCCTTTTGTAACAGCAATCCCAGTAATAGTTTTGATTAATAAAGGGCCGTTATCAATACTATAACCCACCTTGTAGCCGGTAATGGTATCGTTGCCCATATTTTTTATAATTACCGCCGGCATAATAGGGCCGGGGTTACATAAAACAGCCGCAGGCTGGATGACGGATAGCAACTGAATATCTCTTTTATAAAATTTAGTAATATTAATATTGTCTATGAAAATATTATTTCCAAAAGCACCTATATTTTCAAAGGCTACCACTATGTTTCCGCTGGTTAGGTAATTGCCTCCAATGGTTATCTTTTGAGTTGCCCAATCGGTTGCACCCGGATTTAAATATGCCACAACAGACTTACCTGCAGTTGCCAACGCTTGCCCTTCTTTATCAAAAATGGCGGTGAACGTATTGCCGCAATCCGATGATACATTTACACGAAGCCGATTGCTAATACCTTCACGAAATTTATGGGCAAGGTCAAATGTAATTACAACTGAGTCTGCACCGGCAACATTGATGCCAGTGCTTTTTATGGCATCAGGCTCACCAGTAAAATCATTTGAAAAATTATCGATAAAGGCCGAATGCCCGCTGTTGTTTCCTGGCGCTGCCCTAACCCAGGTATTATTCTGGCCGGGGTTTACGATCTCCCAGTTTAAAGGAGGAAAAATTGGGCTTTCGAAGCCTTCAGTAACCGGGGTTTCTATTACTTTAGCAATGGTGAAAGTATATTTTAAAGTATCATTGGTTGCTTTTTGGTCGCCCGAGCCGGAAATACTTATTGGGTTTGAAGTAAGGATTACCAGGCTATTATTCCCCGGCGTGCCTGTAAATGGATCCAATAATACCGTAGCCGTATCGCCCGCATTAATTGTTTGAGTAAAGTTTTTGCCCACGAAGGCTGCCCCATTCAGGCTATAGCCAACGGTAAAGCCAGTTACAGCTTCAAGGCCATTATTGCTAATAGTAACGGCAGGTGCGCCTATAGTTGCGGAACATTCTATCGGGACGGGAGAATGTACTGCAACGGGCTGTAAGTCCCTATCGGGTTGTTGATAAATATTGATGTTGTCTATAAATATATTGTTGCCAAAATCGCTCGTATTCCTGAAGGCAATTAAAATTTGCCCTCCGGCCAATAAAATTTGCGGAATAGTTATTTGCTGGTGTTGCCAATCCGCCTCCACGGGGTTATCGTAAGAAACTGTGGAAGAACCAGCAGTTGCCAAGCTGGTGCCTGCTTTATCAAATACAGCTGTCCAGCTAGTACCGCAATCATTGGATACAAGCACCGTTAACTTATCAACAAAAGGGGGGTAGTTTTTATACGCAAGGTCAAAAGATACCACCACAGGTTCTGCGGCGGAAATTAAAAATTTGGGCGTCCTTATTTCATCTATAGAACCTGCATTACCATCTGTAAAATTATCAATTTTTATAGCAAAGCCGCTATTTTTGCCGGGAGAGGCCCGTTTCCAAAAAGAAATATCACCATCAGGGTTATACACAAACCAATTGATAGCTGGGAAAGGCAGGTTTTCAAATGTTTCGAGCACTGGTAAGGGTGCACCTGTTGAGATGGGTAAATTTGTAGTTAATGTATCATTAGCGGGCACAAGGTCAGTAGTATTTCCATTAGCGCCATAGGTGTAAAACTTTAAAGTATTTACGCCTGCAATAGCAGTAATGGTTGCAAAGCTTACAACAGCAGTTGCGCCCGTAGCAAGCCCTGGTGCGGCAAAAGCCAGTGTAACAGGCGCCTGCACAATACCATTTACAGATAAGCCTACCTTCAGGCTTGTGAGCGAAACGGTACCATTGTTAATAATCCTTACTTTAGGCATAATGGAGCCAGGGCAATTTAATGCAGCCGGATAAATGATAGATGTACAGCCTGAAGCTTCCATGCCGCCTGGGTTTACAGGTTCCAATGGAGCAGCATCCAATGTAATGGCACCAGTTGGGGCAGTGCCGCCTAATGATGTTCCCAGCCCGGTACGTGCATTGTCTACTATCCATTCCATGCGCTGTACCTGCCTTTTAGTGAACATACTGTAGCAGTTATCTGATGTATAATCCATATAATTTTGGTACATGGTGCCAGGTGATGTGCTTGAACAAGCATCAGTCTTTACGCTGGTAGGGCAACCACTAGTACTGCCTGCCTGGTTAGGGGTATCTCCTATATCTGCGCTGGTATTACCTTGTGCGCTGTTATTAGCAAGGGTGTCAGGCAATATAACAGTTGAGTTAGCGCCAATATTACCAGCCAAGGGCCTAAAATCATCTCCGGAACAGGCATCTTCATCTCCCCAAATATGAAATAGCCCTAAATAATGGCCAGTTTCATGCCCTAGTGTACGGCCCTTGTTAAAATTGCTATAGTTGCAGGCACTAACTCCAAAACTATTAATATTACAAAAAACGCCGTCATCTTCCGGTATGCCTGTGCCGGGAAATTGTGCATACCCTAAAATAACCTGTCCGTCAACTTTAATACCATCGCTTACCCAATAATTTAAATAAGATGAAGGGTCCCAAACATCTGCCCCGCCTAATGATGTACGTTTAATAGGGTCTATGTTCGCCCCTGCATCGGATACAGTATTGCTCTTAACCCGGTCAATGCCATTTGTTAAAAGCCCACCCGGAGTGCGCTTTGCCAGCACAAACCTTATTTTTACGGAATGCCCTCTTACGGAGTAAAAACCCGCTGCATTGGTACTATCTGCATTAATGCCTGCAAAATCGGTATTTAACTCATTTAACTGGGATTGTACAACCGCATCTGTAACTATATATGGGTTGGCTAGCACAATATGAAACACCACTGGTATGTTTATAACGGCTTCTATATTATAAGTCCGGTCAACAATATTGCCGACTGGCTTTGGGTTTGCTTTGCTCATGTTTTGTTGCTTGCTAGTTTTCTGCTGAGGGCTGTACAGCATCATTTTCTGCAACCTTTCCATGGTGAAGCACCTGGAAATATTAGTTATAGTTGTTTTGCCAACTTGTTTTTTTTGCGCTATTGAAATAAAATGTAAACAAAAAACAAACAAAAAAAAGGCAGTGATTTTTTTCAACATGATAGGTTTTGGGTTTGGCAAAAGTAACTTATTAACTTTCTTTTAGGGAAACGCAGCCTAAAAAGATTTATTTCATTAACCGTGGCTACTCCATTAAAAGTTTTGCATTAATATTTCGCTGTAGGTGTCAATATTTCTTAAGCAATAAAAATAATAGCAGTTGCTTATTCCCTTATGACAAGGTTAATAAAGGCGTTATTAGGAATGGCTTACTGCAATAATATTTTACCCATTAATAAGTGTTGGGTTACTAAATAAACAATTAATGTATATCTTCCATTTGCAAAAAAATGTGGTGAAATGTAAGTATTTACAATTTTAAAGCACCTATTTCCCGATATCCATACTAATTAATAAATAAATTTATGAACATTAAGTTCCGGTTAATAATAATGAGTTTTTTTCAGTTCTTTATCTGGGGTTCGTGGCTGATAACAATCGGTGCTTATTGGTTCCAGACTTTGCCCAAGCTATATCCATTAATCGACCCAATTACTAATTCAAGCGAATGGACGGGGTCAAAATTTGGTGCACTGTTTTCTACTATGGGTATCGCATCGCTTTTTATGCCGGCATTATTGGGCATTATCGCCGATAGGTTCATCAATGCGGAAAAACTATATGGCATTTGCCACATCTTAGGCGCTGTAACGCTTTTTGCTCTGCCAATGGTTAAAAGCCCAACCACTATGTTTGTAGTGCTGTTAATCAATATGTGCTTTTATATGCCTACCCTGGCCCTGGCAATTACAGTTTCTTACACTGCTTTAAAAAATAAAAATAAAGATATAATTACCCACTACCCGCCAATAAGGGTATTTGGTACCGTGGGCTTTATTGCAGCTTTGTGGACGGTTAGCCTGCTGCATTTCGAAACCTCAGCCAACCAGTTTTATGTAGCCTCTGCCGCCTCTTTATTTTTAGGGCTATATGCTTTTACTTTGCCAAAATGCCCGCCACAACTGGCTTTAAAGCAAAATAAATCAGTTATAGATGCATTGGGGCTTACATCTTTTTTTCTTTTTAAAGATAAGAAAATGGCCCTCTTTTTTATATTCGCTATGTTGCTGGGGGCAGCGCTTCAATTAACGAATGCGTATGGCGATACCTTCATCCACGATTTTGCCACCGTAGATAAATACAAAAATTTAACAGCCGTAAAATACCCTGCCATCATCATGTCCATCTCTCAAATATCCGAGACACTTTTCATACTCGCCATACCATTTTTCTTAAAAAAATTCGGGATAAAATACGTAATGTTTTTTAGCATGGTTGCCTGGGTATTGCGTTTTGGCCTGTTCGCTTACGGCAACCCAGGAGATGGGCTTTGGATGATCATCCTTTCTTGTATCGTATATGGAATGGCCTTCGATTTTTTCAATATCTCCGGTTCCCTCTTTGTAGAAACGCAAAGCGACCCTGCAATAAGGGCAAGCGCACAAGGGCTTTTTATGATGATGACCAATGGCTTTGGCGCCGTTATTGGAAGCACGGTAAGCGGGCTGGTGATACAAAAATATTTTACGCATACCGATAACAGCAAAGATTGGTATGGCATCTGGATGGCATTTGCCGGCTATGCGCTGGTAATTGCGGTGGTGTTCCTGTTAGTGTTCAGGCACAAGCATAACCCTAACGACATTACAAGTATACATGTAGAGCCGGTGCTGGCAGCAGAGTAAGAAGCCGTTTTTTGTTGTTGGTTTATTGTTTTTCGTTGTCGCTGCCAAAGCTTCAATTAACTTCAATAATTTCCAACAGGAAGAATTTTTAATTCTTAATTTTTAATTCAATGCCGTTAAGTTAAGACCTTTCCTCTCCTTTGGAGAGGGTTAGG
>JANXVN010000131.1 GCA_025351645.1 Ferruginibacter sp. | reverse complement strand
TATGGGTAGATAGCAAAGAGCTAAAAGGATCTACCTTTTATTTTTCTATTCCGCTAACCCAATAATTGTTTATTAATTAGGTTTACATCACCGTGTTTGTAAAGATGGTCGGATTTTCCTCTTACATATCCTTAACCGCTTAGGCAGTAATCCATTAACGAAAAGCGTTTAAACTTAGCCGGCTGGATAAAAAAGTAATTTTTTGAATGGAACTATAACAAAAAAGCGCAATCTATTTAAAGTTTATAACATTAAAAAAGTACATACTTAAATAGCATCCTACCAAAATAATTTACTCCCTCACTATTAACAACTAGTTTTAAAAAGGTTAGTATAAATTTGTAATTATAAGATTAGTACATGTGTTTAATAAAACTCGCTTACCGAACCATCAACCAGCCCTTATAAGAAATATTATAACTATATTATGTATTGTAGGCGGTATTGGTTTTACCAAGCCAGTTTCGGCTCAACAAATAAAGGATACCCTTCTTAACAAACCGGTACAGCCAACTTTAATTCCTGGGAGCGATGGCTTAGATGCAGGCGACTTTTTACACCAGGTGTTTACATCCCACAAGCACAGTTTCCCCGATACTGTTATCACAAAACCTAAAAAATTTTATGCTTCTATATTTCCAGCAGCAGGTTATACTTTACAAACAGGTTTTGCAGTATTGTTAAGTGGCAGTTTTGCTTTTTATGTTGATACAGCCTCAAAAAAACTTTCTAACATCCTTACTAACGTTGCTTATACGCAATATAACCAGATACTTTTTCCATTATCCGCTACAATCTGGACTAAAGACAACCGCTATATCATCTCGGCAGATTACCGCTACCTAAAATATCCTTCTATTACTTACGGTTTAGGTTCACATACCGTGCAAAGCGAAGCGTACACATTGAATTTTAATTACATCAAACTCCATCAATCTATACTAAAAAAAGTATACCGCAATTTATATGCTGGTGCAGGTTTGTATTATGACCATCTATGGAATATACGTGAAATTGACCCTCCGGCAGGTGTAACAACTTCGTTTCAAAAGTATGGTAGCCAAAAAACAGCTACTGCGGTTGCTATTGCCTTAAAAGTGTTATACGATAACCGCCAAAACCAGATAAACCCTACTAATGGTGCTTATGCCAGCATCGTTTTTCGCCCCAATTATACTTTTTTAGGCAGCGATGTAAATTGGAATTCGTTGCAGATAGATTTTAGGAAGTATATAAAAATTAACGGCAACCCCCGCAGTATTCTGGCTTTATGGAGCTTTGACTGGCTTACGCTTAAAGGGAAGCCTCCCTATTTATTATTGCCAAGCACGGGTTGGGATGACCAATACAATACCGGCCGGGGCTATATACAAAGCAGGTTCCGCGCAAAAAATTTAATTTATACCGAAGCAGAATATAGGTTTGGTATAACCGACAACGGTTTGCTCGGCGGTGTAGTATTTGCCAACACACAATCTTATAGCCGTAAGTTTACCACCCAGCAATTTATTGCAGTAGCACCAGGCTTTGGTGCAGGGCTTAGGATTAAGCTTAACAAACATTCCAACACCAACTTAGCTATTGATTATGGCTTTGGGCAAGAAGGCTCTAAAGGGCTGTTTTTAAATTTGGGGGAAGTGTTTTAAGGATAAAAATGGCAGTTTATTCTTATTTTTTTATAATTTCTTTTAAGCAAAAATTTGTTTTTCTTATACCAAATAGTAATCCTCAAACTGCAGTCATCAATCAACTAATTTCAAATAAATGCCATTAAGTTAACATCTTTCCTATTCTTCTTAAAGAGGGTTGGATGAGGTAAAGACAAAAAAACCCTTAAATTAACGGCAGTATATTTTAAATACAAAACATGAGAGCACCAGATAAGCATCCCAAAATTTTTTTACAGTAAGCAACGCTCTGCAACCATCTTGCTACTCAAAACAAAAATTCCCGCCGGGGAACCGGCAGGAATATTTTAACCCTTAAAACAACCAACATGATGTGTTGATGCCTATATAACATTATATACGTGCAATAGTTAAAAAGGGTTTACTTAGTTTTATAAAAAATTGTGTTAAACCATTTTTAATCGCAAGTTGCTACGCAAGTGCCAGTTCTAATACCTGGTTCATTGTTTTTACATAATAAAATTTCATGCCTTTAATAAACAGCGGGTTTATTTCCAGCACATCTTTTTCATTTTGCCAGCACATAATAATTTCTTTAATACCGCTGCGCCTGGCTGCTAAAACTTTTTCCTTAATACCACCTACGGGCAAAACCATTCCACGCAAAGTAATTTCCCCCGTCATTGCCAGGTACGATTTTATTTTACGTCCGGTAAAAGCACTGGCCAAAGCCGTCATCATAGTTATGCCTGCGCTTGGCCCATCTTTTGGTACGGCGCCTTCCGGTACATGAATGTGCACGTTCTTTTTATTAAACATCTCACCATCGATATTTAGCTTTTTAGCATTAACCTGTAGCCAGGTAAATGCTGTGGTAGCACTTTCTTTCATCACATTACCAAGATTGCCCGTCATCTTTAATTCTCCTTTGCCATCGCTTAAGCTAATTTCAATAAATAATATATCGCCGCCAACATATGTCCATGCAAGCCCTACGGCAACGCCAGCCATGTTGGCCGTTTTGTACATTTCATTATTATAACGGGGCTTGCCTAAAATACGGTCCACATCTTGTGTTGTAAGCGTAGGCTTCAATTTATTTTTAGTAGCAAACTGCATCGCCAAATTACGCATAACAGCTGCCAGCTGCCTATCCAGCTCACGCACGCCGCTTTCACGGGTGTAATCTTCAATAATCTTTTCAATTACTTTATCAGCAGCTTTTAATTTTACATTTTTTAAGCCATGCGCTTCTTGTTGCTTGGGCAGCAAATGCTGTTTGGCTATTTCTATTTTTTCTTCTACTGCATAACCACTTAGGTCTATTATCTCTAAACGGTCACGCAAGGCAGGTTGTATATTGTTGATGTTATTTGCAGTGGCGATAAATAATACCTTGCTTAAGTCATATTCCAGCTCTAAATAATTATCGTAAAAAGTATTGTTCTGTTCAGGGTCTAAAACTTCTAACAAAGCACTGGACGGGTCGCCACGCTGGTCGTTGCCAACTTTGTCTATTTCATCCAAAATCATGACCGGGTTGCTGCTCTTAATTTTGCGGATACTTTGAATAATACGGCCAGGCATAGCACCAATATAAGTTTTACGGTGCCCACGAATTTCGCTTTCATCACGCAGCCCGCCTAAGCTTACACGTACATATTTGCGTGCAATGGCATGCGCAATACTTTTACCCAAACTTGTTTTGCCAATTCCCGGAGGGCCAACAAAACATAATATAGGGCTTTTCATATCGCCCTTTAATTTCAATACAGCAAGGTATTCCAGTATGCGCTCTTTTATTTTGTGCATGCCGTAATGGTCATTGTCAAGTATCTTTTTTGCCTTTTTAAGGTCGTAGCTATCAACGGTATAATCTTCCCAGGGCAGGTCCAGCATTAAGTCCATGTGGTTGTACACTACCGAGTAATCGGGCGTGCTGGGGTGCATGCGTTCTAATCTTTCCGCATTTTTAATAAACATTTCCTTTGCAGCTACCGGCCAAATTTTAGTCTCGGCTTTTTTAAGCATCTCTTTTAACTCTGCAACATTTTCGCCGCCTAATTCTTCTTTAATAGCCTTCATTTGCTGATGCAAAAAATATTCTTTTTGCTGCTTATCAAGTTCAGCACGGGTTTTATTGGTAACCTTATTCTTTAACTCTGTGTATTGCAGTTCTGTCTGCATCAGGTTCATCAGTAATTCCGCACGTTCCTTAATATCATTAATTACCAATAACCGCTGCTTATCTTTTATATCGCTATTTAAATTGCTGCTAACAAAATGAATTAAAAAGGAGGGGTTCTCAATATTTTTTAAAATAATAGCCGCCTCGCTGGGTAAATTAGGCGAAATGCTGATTATCTGCGAAGCAAGGTCTTTAATACTACCTACCATAGCATCAAAATCACTGTCATCTTTTAAAACCTCTTGTTCAAGCGTAGTTATCTTAGCTTTAAAATAAGGCTCCACGCTGGTAATTTTGTTGATCTTAAATCGCTTTTTGCCTTGTATTATAATAGTGGTGCCGCCATCGGGCATTTTTATTAGTTTGGCTATTTTTGCTACAGTACCAATTTCTTCCAAATCACTTATCAGGGGTTCTTCAACACTACTGTCTTTTTGCGCTATTACACCTATCAATTTGTCAGCCTTATAAGCATCGCTCACGGCCTTAATACTTTTATCCCTACCAACAGTAATAGGTAAAACAACACCCGGAAAAAGTACGGTATTGCGTAACGGCAACAAGGGTAATTCGTCTGGAATTGGCTGTGCATCGTTGTCTTCGCTGTCATCTTCATTTAATGGAATAATAGGCATAAACTCCATTTCTTCTTCCATCCCGGGTATAAAAAACTTATTATCCATAATTCTTAATATAGTCAAAATGTCAAAACACGCAGTAAATTCTGCAGTTTTCATTCGGCGGTGTATATAGTCAACATTAATGCCGAAAGGGTTTTTAACCCCTCGTGAGTGAATATTTGTGCATCACAAAAGCAAAAATGTTCACCGCTTAGGCAAATACAAAAATAAATTTTTATCCAAACCAGTAAGCTTTGGGCGTCATTCTTGTGTCTCTCCCCTTGTATAAAGATAGCTACAAGGGGTTTTTATCCACTTCTCCGGGGCTTGTTCAAAAAGCAGGTGTATGCTGCTTATATAACAACGCATATTAGTATAAAAGAACCAACGCCGTTATGGTAAGCGGTTTTCGTCCAGTAGTGCCAAGCGCCCATCTCTTTTGGAAAAGGGTTAGGGGTGAAGTAAAAAACGGAACAAACCTTACCTTAACAGCATCTATGAAATAATTTTATTTTAGGGCTGTAATGTAAGCAACCAATCGGGAAACTTAATTTTTATCCCACAACTACTTAATAAAAAGCACAATTGGTATCCATCTTAATAAAAAATTGTTGTTTCGTTTAATCAATACTATATACAGAGGTATCTTCGCAAAATTATGTACATCCATTGCACCGATAAAGAATTGGCTATTTTTAATAAAATTGCCGCAGCCGCCCAAAAGCTGCAACTGCCTTGTTATGTTATCGGTGGTTTTGTAAGGGATAAAATTATTGGGCGTAATACAAAAGATATCGATGTAGTCTGCATTGGCGATGGGATAGAATTAGCACACGCAGTAGCACAGCTATTTTCGCATAAGCCTGCCGTAAACTATTTTAAAAACTTCGGCACAGCCCAATTTAATATTGACGATGTTGACCTGGAATTTGTAGGGGCACGTAAAGAAAGCTACACCTACGATAGCCGCAAGCCACAGGTAGCCGCAGGCAATTTAAAAGATGACCAGGACAGGCGCGACTTCACCATCAACGCACTTGCCATTAGCCTTAATAAAGACAATTTTGGTGAATTGGTAGATCCCTTTAACGGCATTAGCGACATTGAAAATAAAATAATAAAAACGCCGCTGCTACCAGCCCAAACTTTTAGCGACGACCCTTTGCGCATGATGCGTGCCATCCGCTTTGCGGCACAATTAAACTTTACGATAGAAGAAAAAACTTTTATCGCCATTGGCGAAAATAAAGAACGCATAAAAATTGTTAGCGGCGAGCGAATTGCAGACGAACTGAACAAAATATTGATGTGCCAAAAACCATCCATCGGTTTTGAATTGCTATTTAAGACTGGCTTGCTAAAAATCATCTTTCCACAAATGGTAGATCTTGCCGGCGCAGAATATATTGATGGCATGGGGCATAAAGATAATTTTTACCATACGCTGCAAGTTGTAGATAATATAGCGCAGCATACCAACGACCTATGGCTGCGCTGGGCTGCCGTATTGCATGATATTGCAAAGCCAGCAACAAAGAAGTTTGAAGAAGGCCATGGCTGGACATTTCATGGGCACGAAGCATTGGGCGGAAGGATGGTGCCGAAAATTTTTGCCAAACTAAAATTACCTCAAAACGATAAGATGCGCTTTGTTAGGAAATTAGTGGAATTACACTTGCGCCCCATCAGCCTTACAAAAGAAAATATTACAGACTCCGCCATAAGAAGGCTGTTATTTGATGCTGGCGAAGATTTTGATGCATTGATGGCTTTATGTAACGCAGACATTACCAGCAAAAACAAACAAAAAGTAAAGCGGTTTTTAGAAAACTTTGAAATAGTACGCAAGCGCTGTGCAGAAGTGGAAGCCAGCGACCAGTTGCGTAACTGGCAGCCACCCATAACCGGCGAGTTGATAATGGAAACATTTAACCTGCCACCAGGAAGGGTAGTTGGAGATTTAAAGAGTGCCATCCGCGAAGCGATATTGGAAGGGGAAATACCAAATGATCACGATGCTGCTTTTAATTTTATGGTAGAAAAAGCTAAAGCATTGGGTATTTTTCAGCAATAAAGATAAATTATTAATAATTCCATTATCAATTCATAATTTTACACTATGGCAATATTACGTTTTAGGATTTATTGGGAAGATGACGATAGCATTTACAGGGATGTGGTGATTAAGCACAACCAAAATTTTGCAGACCTGCACAATTCTATATTAAAAAGCTTTGATTTTGATAACAAACACAAAGCCACTTTTTACCGCAGCAACGATAGTTGGCTAAGAGGCAGGGAAATTTCTTTAGAGAAATACGATGATAAAACCTACAAGGTTAGCCCGCTTATAATGACAGATGTAACATTGGGCTCTGAAATAAAAGACCCCAACCAAAAATTTATTTATGTATACGATTTTAATAAGCTGTGGACATTTATGGTAGAGCTTATTAATGTAGATAAAGAAGAAAATAAAAAATTAGTGTACCCCACCTGCCTGCGCACAGAAGGTATTTCTCCATCACAATATGGTACTAAAGGGCTGATAGATAAACGCCTTGCAGAAGTAGAAGAAAAATATGATTTAAACGCCGCTGCAATGCTGGAAGGCTATAGCGAAGAAGACGAGGAAGGCAATATAACCCAAAGCCCTGAAGAAGAAGAAGGCGTGGGCGATGAAGCCCAGGAAGACTTTTAGTTTAATTGATAATTTTTAAATTGATAATGGATAATTTTTATCCTTGCTACTTCTTTCAATTCATAAAGCGTATTCTTATTGCCTGATTTTTACTTACAATTTTATTATAGATGTTAATTCAATGCCGTTAAGTTATGGAACTATTTGTTTGTCTTTACCTTACCCTAACCCTCTCCAAAGGAGAGGAAAGGTCTTAACTTAACGGCATTGGATGTTAATTATTTAATCGACTAACATCGTTATCGAAACATTATCAATTATCCATTAGCTAATTATCATTTAAGAAAATATCCATTAATGAAGACTTGCATTATAATAGTTGGCCCAACAGCAATTGGTAAAACCGCATTGGCCATACAAGTGGCGCAACAATTTTCTACAGAGATTATTTCTGCTGATAGCCGCCAGTGTTTTAAAGAATTAAACCTCGGCGTAGCAAAGCCATCTACCGAAGAACTGCAATTGGTAAAGCATTTTTTTATCAACTCACATTCCATAAAAGATACGTTGAATGCCGCCATTTTTGAACTGTATGCATTGGGCAAGGCAAAAGAAATATTTAAGCAGCACGATATTGCTGTAATGGTTGGTGGCACAGGCTTGTACATAAAAACATTTGCAGATGGCATTGATGAAGTACCAGTAATAAACCCATCAATAAGGGAACAAATTATAGCCGATTTTGAATGGGAAGGACTAGAATGGCTGCAAAAAGAAGTGGCAACAAAAGACCCATTATATTTTGAAAAAGGCGAAACAAAAAACCCCCAGCGTTTAATGCGTGCTTTGGAAGTAAAGCTATCTACGGGCAAGTCTATCATCGAATTTCAAACCCAGCAAAAGCGAAACCGAGATTTTAATATTATAAGGATTGGGCTGGAAATACCTAAAGAAGACTTACACAAAAAAATAAATAGCAGGGTAGATGCAATGATGCATAACGGCTTGCTGGAAGAGGTAAAATCGTTAGTGCCTTATAAAAATTTAAATGCTTTGCAAACGGTAGGCTACAGGGAATTATTCGGTCATTTAATTGGCGACCTTACATTAATTGATGCCGTAGAAGCTATAAAAATAAATACCCGCCAATACGCTAAAAGGCAGCTTACCTGGTTTAAAAAAGATGAAGAAGTTAGCTGGTGTGCACCAGATTTTGAACAGGTGATGGAGCTAATAAAAGCTACAATATAGTTTATGATATTTTTTCCCTGCCAACCTATAATCAACTAACAATGGTATTGGTATAAATAAAAGTAAAATCCGTACATGAATAACAAGGCTTATTAAAAATTAAGCAATTGCAAAATTTCTCCGCACCATTTGCGCTACTTTTAGTGGCACACTATTTTACTCATACTACAAATTGGTTTTTACCTGCATCTTAAAATTTAAACCCAACGCTTGCAACAACATTGCCCAGGTTATTTTTTACGCTGGCGAAAGTATTAGACTTGTCACCTAAACGGTAAGGGAAATTTACATCTTTATTAAAGGATTGTACATAGGTAAGGTCAACAAAAAAACCTTTATTACGGTAGCCTAAGCCACCACTAACCAGCATTTTGTTCGACTTTAAATTAGCATCCTGGTAGGGGTTCATATAATAAGCAAAGCCAAGCCTGGCCATAATTACATTAAATTTTAATTCTCCACCAACACGAAAGTTAAAGGCACCTTTGTATTGGCTTTTTACCACTTGGTTTAAGCTTTTGTAATAATTTTTATCACCTTCTGATGGATTTTGATTAGCACTGTAAAATGAGGATGCGCTATGCCGTACATACTCAATATCTGCAGTTATAAAACCACGCTGCATCTTTACATTTTCTACCTGCCTTAAAACATAACTACCGCTTACTAAAAACTTCCAGGGCGTTAATAATGAGTAAGTACTTTCACCACCTGAACCATTTGTAAATAAGGTGGATGATACACTCCGCACACCTTTATAATTCTCGGTATTCACTTCAAGGTCAACAGTACGCTTATCTTTTACAGTCCACATATAGCTTGGGCTGTGTATAGCAAAACCCAAACGCACAAAGTCGCTTGGCTTATAAATCATCCCAAATTTTAAATTAATGCCTACGCCATTTGTACTAAACCTGTCGGTAAAGTTGAGGTAGCCAAAGTTGTTGTTTACATCTGCAGAGGTATCTGTTTCCCTAAAAGTACTGGTGTTATGGTAATTGACTATTGGTATGCCAATACCGCCGCCAATCATCAGTTTATCTTTACGGTTGGTGGCAAAATTCAACGCAACTTCATACATACCGCCTGTAGTTGCAATCGTATTTTGTTGGTATAAAGCCTTGCCGCTGCCTAATACAAATTCTGGCATAGCTATCACCCGGTTACCACTAAATGTATCCACCAGATAAGTATACAAAGCGGGCGCTACGCCATAAGCATATTGCGGGTCACTCAATGCATCATCTATTGTACCATTGCTCAAAGCCTTTTTTGCCCCCTCTGCAAATTGTTCGCTGAAGGAACTATAGTTATTGTAACCTTGATAATGCACCGTATTATTATAGTTGGCAGTCTGCATAACAGCAATACTAAAAGAAGAGCTATTGCCAGGATTGTAAGGATTGGTAGTGCCATAAACCAGCCCAATCGGGCCACCCAACAAAATGCCGCTCTTATTGCTTTTGGTTTTTGAATCCCTAAAATTGGTATTGTTGTTATTAAAGTAAAACGAAGGAGAAAAAACAACTTCCCCTGTTTTATAATTTCCCAGCCCTGCAGGGTTTACAAAGTTGGCAGTAATATCGCCACCAAGGCTACCCATAGCGCCACCAATTGCTAACGCACGTGCAGTGCCATTTTGCGGAAAATAAGCGTACCTAAGCACATCTTCAGGAATTTGGGAGAAGGCTGCAGTACCAGTAAATAAAGCAAAAAACAAGACTAATTTTTTCATGGCAGGGCTATTTTAGTATGCCGGCGTTAAGGGCGCCGGCATAAATGTTATTGTATTAGTATGGTATATTATTTTATTGAGGCCTCGAAATCCTTCCGCCCCCGCTTGATGAACCAGATGAACTACTGCCCGAAGAGGAAGAAGTATTGGCCGGTGGTGGAGTGTAGGTTCTTGTAGTATTGGTTTGCAGTACGTTATTGTTTGAATTGTTTGTATTATTCGTGCTTGCAGGTGCCAGTACTTTATTCAAAATATTACCTAAGCCACTGCTGGTGCGGCCGTTGCTATTATTGGTATTGTTATTATTATATCCCCTGCTCGGGTGAGGGGCAAGTAAACCGCTTCTGGTGGGAGTATTTATATTGTTATAATTATTGGTATAGCCACTAAGGTTAGTTATGCGGGGCGTATTATTTTTTATGGGGCCTGCAGGCAAAACGTATACCGGGTAAGCATTGTAGTACGGGTTGTAATAATAATTTCCGTAATAAATATTGGTGTAATACGGGTCGTAATTGTTGCCATAACCGTTTCCGTAATACGGATTGTTGTAGTAGCCATGCCCATAAGAAAAACTAAAATCATAAGGGCTGTAATTGTAGCCATAGTCATTATCAAAATTCCTGTGCCTGTAATTAGAAATGCCAAGCCTTATGGCCCTGTCTTCGCTACTATAATAATTATTATCAGGCTGAGTTGGAGTTTCGTCCCTGTTAGTGCTTACATACGATTCAGTAGAGCGGGTAGGGGAAAAATATACATCATCTGGTGTTTGGCCGGTTTTGTACATTGTTGAACAACTGCTAAAAGCAGCTATAGATACAGCAAGTAGTATAAGTTTCGTATTCATGATAATTTGTTTAAAATTATTATACTGTGAAGTTACTATTTTTGTGTTGTTTATACAATATTGTTATAAAGCATAAAATAAAAATTGACTTTATAAATCTAGCCTAATTAATAAACTATGCTGTGTTAAATATCTATTAAAACAAACAACTGTTAGTCTGGTTTTGTTCAGGAAAAATAGCATCTTTTACCTTTGACTTTTAGATATGATTTAAATACAATTTTTGTCCAGGCTAATACAACGGCTATGTGCGGCTGCGGTGGCGTCGCACTCTTGTACATTTGTATATGAATGATCATTAAGCACAAAATAGGCAGGGCGGTGTAGTTTTACAAGTGCCAACTTTAAAATCAACTAAGAAGTAAAATGTACAAAACGGCTTAAATAATATTGGTTGCAAAAAGTAAAAATAGCATCAGTAAAAAATCATCTTATAAAATAAAAAATAAAAACCCCTTACAGGCAAAACAACAAAGCAAAAAAAATAAACTAAAAACATACATTTTAATGAGTAAAGAAATTACGAGCAGGGCACAGGATTATTCTCAATGGTACAACGACCTTGTGCTTAAAGGCGGGCTGGCAGATTACAGCGCTGGTAGGGGCTGCATGGTAATAAAGCCCTACGGGTATGCCTTGTGGGAAAACATGCAAGCGCAGCTAGATAAAATGTTTAAAGAAACAGGGCATGAAAACGCTTACTTTCCTTTATTTGTACCCAAAAGCTTATTTGAGGCAGAAGAGAAAAATGCGGAAGGGTTTGCTAAAGAATGCGCCGTAGTAACACACTACCGTTTAAAATCTGACCCAGACAATAAGGGCAAGCTAATGGTTGACCCCGAGGCTAAACTTGAGGAAGAATTAATTGTAAGGCCAACCAGCGAAGCCATTATCTGGAACACGTACAAAGGATGGATACAATCTTACCGCGACCTGCCGTTGCTAATAAACCAATGGGCCAATGTGGTTAGATGGGAAATGCGTACCCGCTTATTTTTACGCACAGCAGAGTTTTTATGGCAGGAAGGCCATACAGCCCATGCAACAAAAAAAGAAGCCGTAGCTGAAACAGAATTAATACTGGGCATATACGCCGAATTTGCGGAAACCTTTATGGCAACACCCGTTATTAAAGGGCTTAAAACTGCCAACGAACGTTTTGCCGGCGCAGAAGAAACATATTGCATAGAAGCCATGATGCAGGATGGCAAAGCATTACAGGCGGGCACATCGCACTTTTTAGGGCAAAACTTTGCCAAGGCGTTTGATGTTAAGTTTACTGATAAAGAAAATAAGCTAGACTATGTTTGGGCAAGCAGCTGGGGCGTAAGCACTCGCCTTATTGGTGCGTTGGTAATGGCGCATAGCGATGACGAGGGGCTTGTGTTGCCACCAAAACTGGCACCCATCCAGGTAGTGATTGTACCTATTTTTAAAGGAGAAGAACAAAAGCAACTGATAGATAAAAAAGTAACAGTACTGCTGCAACACTTAAAGCTGGCCGGCGTAAAAGTAAAATATGATGACAACGACAATAACCGCCCCGGCTGGAAATTTGCCGAATATGAAATGAAAGGCGTACCGGTACGCATAGCCATCGGCGCAAGGGACCTTGCCAATAATGTGGTAGAAGTTGCCCGCAGGGATACAAAAGAAAAAATGAGCATGTGCATAGATGGGCTTGCTGAAAATATTATTAAGTTATTAGAAGATATACAGGTGGCTATTTACGAAAAGGCAAGGCTTTTTAGGGATGAGCACATTACCAAAGCAGATAGCTGGGATGAATTTGTACAATTGCTCGATGGCAAGGCTGGCTTTATATCGGCCCATTGGGATGGCACGCCGCAGACTGAAGAAAAAATAAAAGATTTGGCTAAAGCCACCATACGCTGCATACCGCTCAACAATAAACAAGAAGAAGGCAACTGTATATTGACCGGTGCTGCAAGCACACAAAGGGTTTTATTTGCACGGGCTTATTAATTTTATGGGGGCTATAGTTTTAATAGTTAAATTCGGTTGTCCGGATTTATAAAGTTAAGCTATAGCCCAATCTTATTTACTAACTATTAAAACAACCACCAATGCTAGCAGAAGAAAGCCTTTTACAAAACGAATTATTTGTTGATAGTACTGCTCAGCAGCATTTAAAAGAAACAGCGATTTGGGCTAAATTTTTGGCTGTAATAGGTTTTATTGGCAGTATATTGGTTGCGCTGGTAGGTATTTTTGCTGGTACTATACTAGGAAAGTTTACAAAAGCCCTGCAGCGAACAAATAGCAGCGATAATTTTTTGGCAGGAGGATTTATTGCAATTATTTACATTTTTATAGCAGCGGTACTATTCATTATGTGTTTGTTCTTATACAAGTTTGCGGCAAAAATGCAGCTTGCATTAAAAGATAACGACCAAAATAGCTTAAACCTTTCGTTCCAGAATCTAAAAATACATTATCGCTTTGCCGGAATAATCACCATTATTTACATGGTATTTTTATTTCTCGCTTTTATAGGAGTATTCATAGCGGTTTTTGCTATGCATTAAATGTGCTTTCATTATAATACCATTAAGGCAAACGATTGCCTATCTTATATGCCTTAGGTATTTGAATAGAGGAAATATGCTAGTTAACTTCACGTAATCCTAATAATTAAAAAGGTATTTTTATTTATTTAATAACATTATATCACGCTTATGGCGTGATTTTTTTTTAAAAGCCTCATAACTATTGCTTCAATAGCATAAAAAAGGACTGCTAAAATTACTGAACCATCTTTTGATTAAGCCGCTACTTGTTCATGCCTAAAAAAATTCAAACAAATATTTCATTACATATCCTATAATTTTTATAGATTATTAAAATTATATCTTAAAGCCTTACTTATACTAATTTTTATATTGGTGATAGATATGATAGCAATCTGTTATTGCAGTAAATATTTATAAATTAATCTGATATAAAACATAATTGTTTAACATTTATCAATTAGTTTTTTTAATTCCTCCCCAATAAAATTAATAAATCTTCGTTTAAACTTTTTGATATATGTAATTTCTTTATTTTAATTACGCCAATCCTTACTTGGTGAAATAGCAGGTGATTAATTTATTTTTATTAGGGCCCATAACAATGCCTAAATATTTAAATAGATTTTTAGGAAGTAAAATTATAAAGTTTATTAAAAAAATTATGAATAGCTAATAAAAAACGTGCACGAAGGCGTAACCAACACATGAATAAACCAAGCTTTATGAAGGAAACTTACATGGCATCCCTTACTAAACTATTAGGAAAAAGCAACCTTAGCTTTACAAAATCCTTTAGTAGCAATACTCCGTTTTTAAAAAATTCTGTACATAAATTTAATAAAGCCTTGATACGCTCAATGGCTGTATTTTTTATAGTAAGCAGTTTTGCGATAAGCCAAAAAGCAGTAGCGCAAGCAACTGATGCTACACAGTACACTTTTTCTACTTCGAGCAGCGGCTCGCTTGTACTGGATAGGAATGGCAACGCGGTTGATATGACTACCGGTACAACTTATTTAGTAGGTCCTACTCGGGATGATTCGGCTTCTGCTGTAATGAATATTGGTTTCAATTTTTATTACTTTAGTGGTGGTGGCACTCCTTTTACACAATTTTCTGCTTCAAGCAATGGAGCTATGCGGTTAGGGGCAACCGCAATTTTAGGTACTACTATAGGTTCTAACTTTCCTCTAGCAACCCAAGCTATTATTGCGCCTTATTTAAGCGATTTAAAAATCTCTACCTTGGGTAAAGTCCATTACAAAACAGTGGGTACAGCGCCTAACCGCACTTTGGTTGTAGAGTTTTTGAACATGAAAATTAATTATAGCGGTGTACAAACGACATATGATGGGACTTTTCAAGTGCGGCTTTACGAGCAATCAAACATAATTGAATTTGTGTACGGGGCTATGAAAATAGGTAATGCGGCCGGGGTAACAACTTCAAAAATAGCAGCCATCGGTATTTCAAATGATGTTGGCGCGAACAATGAATTTAGTGTTGACCAGGCAACTTATGCCACAACTATTGCCGCAATGCCAATAACAGCCACCAATACGGTAGCAGGCCCATTACCAGGGTTAAATAGCACGGCAGATGGTTCCAGGCGGGTTTTTACATTTACACCTACGCTAACTTATAAAAGCCAAATTACATCAGCCAGTACAGGATCGACAAACTGGTGTATCAACGAAACAAGGAGCGTTACGGTTACCATAAAAAATATAGGTACCGCAACCTGGACAACCACATCACCCACCATAAATATTGGTGCAAAATTTAATGCCAATAGCGGTTATGATTATACTGTTACGGCTGCAAACCTTTTAGCTGGTGCAACAACAACTTATACCATTCCGGTTACAGCGCCAGCCGCACCCAATGCCGCTGAAAATATAAGCTTTGATGTAATAAAAGCAGGCATTTGTGCATTCGGCGATAATACTGCTGGTTGCGCAGGCCCGGGCAATACCAATTTTATTACCCCCACCCAAAACGTAACAATTTCAATAGCAGGGCCACCCATAACTACGCAGCCCTCAACAGCAACTCAAAGCGTATGTATAGGCGGTTCGTTTACTGCTCTTTCAATAACAGCAACAGGCGCCACTGGCTATCAGTGGTATAGCAATACTACAGCTTCCAACAGCGGGGGCACCATTTTAACTGGAGCTACCACAGCAAATTATACCCCTTTAGGTACTGCAGCGGGTACATTATATTATTACTGTATAGCAGCCGGTGCAAGCGCTTGTAGTGCTACTGTCAGTAATGTATCAGGGGCGCAGGTTGTTAATCCAAAGCCAGTTTCGGTAGGCACAACAGGGCCATCCACAACCTGTATTGGAAGTACAATTACTTTGGCAGGCAACGATATTGGAACATCTCCGTTTACTTATGCATGGACATCTTCCACCACAGCAACCGCCACCATTAATGCAGCTACCGGAGCTTTGCTGGGCAAGGCCACCGGAACAACAAACATAACCTACATAGTAACAGATGGTAATGGTTGTGTAGGTGCTGTTTCAGCACCTTTTACAATAACTATATCAAAACCAACGGCCGGTACCATAACTGGTACTAACAAAGCTTGCGTGGGTAATACCACTACGTTAACACCAGCAGCAACTGGTGTGGCGCCATTTACATATACCTGGGCATCATCTAATACAGGGGTTGCTACAGTAAATAGTTCGGGTGTGGTAACTGGCATAACTATTGGTTCTGCTAATATAACTTATATAGCTACCGATGCCAATGGCTGTAGTAGCGCAGCTTCCTCCAACTTTGTGGTTACCATTACCGCCCCTATTGCTAACGCAATTACCGGCGCTACTAAAGTGTGTGTTGGCAGTAATATTACTTTAACTTCAAATGCTACAGGCACAGCAACTTTAACGTATACCTGGGCATCTTCCAATACATCTGTAGCAACTGTTACTACCAGCGGCGTACTTACAGGCGTTGCTGCCGGTACTGCTAATATAACTTATACTGTTACAGATGGCAACACTTGTTCGGCAACATCTGCTATACGTACTATTACCGTAAATGTACCCGCTATAGCTAATGCTATAACAGGTGCAGCAGGCATTTGTAAAGGAAGTTCTACCACGCTCACACCTAACCCAACTGGTGTTGCTCCTTTTACTTATGTATGGTCATCTTCAAATACAGGCATAGCTACGGTAAATAGTTCAGGCGTGGTAAGCGGTATTAGTGAAGGCAATACAAATATCAGTTATGTTGTTACTGATGCGACAGGATGCCCTTCCAGTACATCGCCGGCTTACGCATTTGCAGTTGCCAATGTACCAACTGCCGCCGCAATAACACAGGCTTCAGGAACCAATAGTTTATGCGTTGCAGGTACCCTGGCCTTAACTTCCAATGGTACAGGAACTGGTACGCTTACTTATGTATGGTCATCCTCTAACACAGCAATAGCAACAGTAAGCAATACTGGTGTGGTTACAGGTATAAGTGCTGGCAGTGCCAATATTACTTACATCACTACCAATAACAATGTATGTCCAAGTGCTTCATCACCAGTTTATGGTGTAACTGTTATAGCAATACCATTGGGTACGCTCGCTGCTGCAGAAAATTCGGGTGTAGCCAATAATGATAACATTATATGCGCAGGCGCTAATGTTATTTTTACAGCAACAAGTGGCTATGGTGCCTATACTTTTAAAGTTAACGGAATAATAAAGCAGCCTGCCAGCACATCAAATACCTTTAGTACTAATTCGCTTGTTAACGGAGATGTGGTAACGGTAGATGTGGCAAATGTGGCAAATTGCGGCAGTACTTTTAATGCAGTTACTATTTCCGTAAAAGCGGTTCCAACGGCAACACTTTCGGCAAGCAAAACAACTATTTGCCCGGGGGATATGGTAACTTTTACCGCCGGTGTTGCTGGCAGCAACTATGCATTTAATGTAAATGGCAGCACCATGCAAAGCGGTACAGCCAGTACGTATAATACCAGTTCGCTTAATAACGGCGATGTTGTAACCGTAGATGTTAGCAATGCAAACAGTTGCATAACAACTTCTTCACCAATTACAATTAACCTTAATGCAGTGCCAAATGGTACGCTCACCCCATCGCCAACAGCTATCTGCGCAGGCAGCAATGTTACCTTTACAGCAACCGCAGGGTTTACATCTTATATATTTAAAGTTGATGGAACAACAGTGCAAAGTGGTACCGTTAGTACCTACAGCAGCACCGCCATTACCAACGGGCAAATTATTACCGTTGCTGCTACTAATGCCTCAGGCTGCACTAATACTTTTGCCCCGGTAGTTATGGCTGTAAATGCGCTGCCAACAGGCACCTTGAGTGCAGCAGAAAATTCAGGTACTGCAAACGATAATTCTATCTGCGCCGGAGCAACAGTAAGTTTTACAGCTACCTCAGGTTTTAGCAATTATAATTTTAAACTAAATGGAGCATCTGTACAAAACACATCAGCCAATACCTATAGTAATTCATCTTTATTAGATAATGATATTGTAACGGTAGATGTTACTAGCGGAGCTTCTTGTACCGCATCATTTAACCAGGTAAAAATTACCGTAATTGCATCACCAACAGGTACATTAACAGCATCGCTGGCCAACATTTGTGCGGGCGATAATATAACATACACTGCCACTACAGGTTTTGCTAAATATACTTTTAAAGTAAACGGCACAGTAACACAAATTGGCACCGCTAATACTTACAGTACCACAACAATAAATAATGGCGATGTTATAACAGTAGATGTTGCTAATACCAATACCTGTTCAACTACTTTTAACAGTATTACTCAAACTGTAAACGCGTTGCCAACTGGTACGCTTGTAGCCGTTGAAAATTCTGGCAACACGGCTAATGATGGTATTATTTGTACAGGAGCGATAGTGACATTTACCGCACCTGGTGGTTTTACTAATTACAATTTTTTACTTAATAATGTTTCTGTTCAAAACTCGGCGATAGCCACATATGCAACGAGTGGCCTGATAAATGGGGATAAGATGCAGGTGGTTATTACCAATTCAAATAATTGCATTGCGTTTTTAAATACAATTAACATTACAGTAAATACTTTACCAACAATAGCAGCCATTACGGGTACAACAAGTGTATGTGTAAATAGCACAACCAACCTTGCAGATGCAACTTCGGGCGGTACTTGGAGTAGCCTTAATACTGGCATAGCTACTGTAAACAGTGCAGGTGTAGTTACTGGCGTTGCCTCAGGCACTGCTGTAATTAACTATACTGTTACTAATAGCAATGGCTGTACGGCAGTAGCAAGCACTTCGGTTACAGTAAACCCGGTTCCGGTTGTAGCTGCCATTGCAGGTGCATCTGGCGTATGTATCAGCAGCACTACTCAATTGACAGATGCGACAACAAGCGGCACCTGGAGCAGCAGCAACACCTCTTTTGCAACTGTAAGTACAACTGGGCTGGTAACAGGTGTTGGCGCAGGCACTGTAACCATAACTTACAGCGTTACCAACGCTTCCGGTTGTATTACCAAAGTAACAACCAGTATTACTGTAAATCCTTTGCCTTCCGTGGCGGCTATAACTGTTACCGCACCCGCCACATTCAATGTGTGTGTAAATAGCACCCTTGCTTTAGCAGATGCTACAACAGGTGGCGTTTGGGCAAGCAGCAATACTACCATTGCCACTATTAGTACAACAGGCATAGTAACAGGTGTAGCAGACGGTTCAACTACCATCAGTTATACAATTACCAATGGTAGTGGCTGTGCAGCAGTAGCAAGCCAAATTGTTGCTGCGCATGCAATACCAGTAGTTACTTTAAGCGGGCCAAACCCTTTATGCCCGGGTGCTACAGCAACATATACAACACAAGCTGGCCAGTTAAATTATATATGGAATATCACCGGAGCAACAATTGTAAGTGGTGGCACATCCACCAGTAATACAGTGACGGTTTTATGGGGTGCCGGAACAAAAGCTATCAGTATAAATTATTCAAACTCTTTTGGATGTACTGCCGCTACGCCTGCTACGCTTACAGGTAACACTGGTACCATACCAACTATATCAGGCCCTGCCTCATCTTGTTTAAACAGCAGCGTTACTTATACAACACAAGCACTCAAAACTAATTATACCTGGACGGTTACCGGAGGAACAATTACTGCCGGCGGCACTACAAATGTTGCAACTATTAAATGGACAACTTTAGGTACAGGGTCGGTAAGTGTTAACTGGACAGAAGTTACAGGTTGTTCAGCTGCATCGCCTACTACGATACCAGTTACAGTGAATGCCTTGCCAACTGCAACTATAAGTGGTACAGTGGCTGTATGCCAAAATGCAGCATCGCCCAACATTACTTTTACAGGCGTTTCAGGTGCAGCGCCATTTACGTTTTCATATAATATTAACGGGGGTGCTACCCAAACGGTATCTACTACTGCAGGCAATACGGTAACCATTGCGGCACCAACAACAGCAAGCGGTTCTTATGCATATAACCTTTTAAGCGTGGCGGATGCAAATACCTGTTCTCAGTCGCAGGCTGGTACCGCAACTGTAACTATAACCCCGGCACCAACTGCAACAATCGGCGGAGCAACAAGCGTTTGCCAAAGCGCTGCATCGCCTAATGTAACATTTACAGGGCTAATAGGCACTGCACCATTTACGTTTACTTACAATATTAATGGTGGGGCTTCGCTAACAGTATCAACAGTATCTAGCAACACGGTAACAGTTGCCGCACCAACAACTGCAACCGGTTCTTTTACTTACAATCTTGTAAGTGTTGCAGATGCCAATTGTTCCCAGCTACAAACTGGTTCGGTAATCGTTAAAGTAAACCCAACTCCTACAGCAACCATAAGCGGTACTGCGCAGGTATGTATAAACGGCACTTCCCCGGTTATTACATTTACTGGTGCTAACGGTACTGCGCCTTATGTATTTACCTATACCATAAATGGGGGAGCAAGCCAGCAGGTTACATCGGCAGGTTCAACGGCTGTAGCAGCTATATCAGCACCAACAACTTCAGCCGGTACTTTTACCTACACCCTAACCAATGTTAAAGACGGAAGCATTTCTGCCTGTACACAGGCACAGGCTGGTTCTGCAGTTATTACTATTAATCCGCTATCAGTAGGCGGTACCGTTAGTGCAAGTGCAACTGTATGTGCTGGCAGCAATGGGGCCTCGCTTACTTTGGCAGGCAATACAGGTAATGTGGTAAGATGGGAGTCTTCCATAGACGGTGGTGCCAGTTGGTCAACAATAACCAATACAACCAATTTATTAACTTATAGCAACCTTATACAGACTACACAATACAGGGCAATTATACAAAGCGGTGCTTGTTCTATCGCAACTTCAACAGTGGTTATTATTACTGTAAATGCGGTATCTGTTGGCGGTACAGTAAATGCAAGTGCCACCGCCTGTTCTGGCACCAATGGAGCCACGCTTTCTTTAACAGGCAATACAGGTAATGTGGTAAGATGGGAGTATTCGATAAATGGTGGTAGTAGTTGGGCAACAATAGCCAATACAACAAGTTCATTAACTTATGCCAATTTAACCCAAACAACTTTATACAGGGCAGTGGTGCAAAGTGGTGTTTGCGCAATAGCTAACTCAACACCAGTAACCATTACAATAAGCGCCTTGCCTGTTGCAACTATAAGCGGATCAACTGCCGTATGTTTAAATGCCGCTTCGCCAACTATTACTTTTACTGGTACAAATGGTATAGCACCTTATACTTTTACGTATAATATTAATGGTGGCGCTAATTTAACAATTGCTACAACAGCCGGTAATACGGTAATGCTGGCTGTGCCAACTGGCACTGCCGGTATATTTAATTATAACCTAGTAAGCATTAAGGAAGGAAGCGCATCAGCCTGTACACAAAGCCAGTCGGGCACTGTAACGGTTACAGTTTCTGCTTTGCCAGTAGCGCCCGTTATTTCGCCTGCTTCCCCTGCGGTTTGTGTAGGAGGGATAATTGCTTTAAGTTCGGCCAGTAGTTCTGCCAGTACTACCATCGCATCTGGCAACGTAAATATTTCCATACCAGATAATAGCACGGTTGGTGCGGCAAGCTCGTTGGTTATACCAGCTTTACCAGCAGGGGCCGTGGTTACCAGTGTAAGCGTAAACTTTAATATCACGCACAATAATGATAATGACCTTACCATCAATTTAAAAGCGCCTAACAATAGTGTGCTCAACTTAGTGAACCAAAAAGGCGGCACAGGAAAGAACTTTACCAATACCACCATTAGCAGCGCATCGGCAACCGCTATAACTGGTGCCGCACCATTCAGCAGTACTTACATGGCAGATGGAGCAGCGGGTATAGTAGGAGCAACAGCTGGGGGTGGCAATACAGCAACCGTAACCACATTTGCATCTTTATATGCCTCTACGCCAAACGGCAATTGGGTATTAAGTACAAGAGACCTTACCAGTTTAAATACAGGTACTATCAACAACTGGTCTATTACCATTAATTACACTATTCCTTCCTTTACCTGGTCGCCATCAACTAACCTATATTCAGATGCGGCCGCTACTGTTGCTTATACTGGACAAAGCCTTACTACGGTTTATGTAAAGCCAACAGCCGCAGTCTCTGTAGTATACACTGCTACTGCAACAAGTGCAACTGGTTGTACCAATGCATCCAACGTTACGCTAACAGTTAATCCATTGCCTGTTGCAAGCATTACGGCAGATTATTGCCTTGTGCCTAATAAAGTACATTTAACGGCTTACCCTGCAACAGGCGTTACCTATTTGTGGAACACCGGTGCAACAACACAAACGATTGATGTAGATATATCTTCCAATTACTATGTTGTAGTTAAAACACCGGCAGGCTGTACTTCGTCGGCTAATATATCCGTAGCGCAGGAACTAGTGGTTAATGGTGATTTTACCGCTGGCAATACAGGCTTTACTAGTGATTATACTTATCATGCGGCCAGCACTAATGCATTAGTAGATGATACCGGCACCAATGGTTATGGAGTGGGATTAGACGGGCAAAATTACCACCCTGGTTTTTACGGCCAGGACCATACGAATAATACTCCCGGGCCCAGGAATTTTATGCTTGTAAACGGGCATGGTACTTTGGTTATTTGGAAGGAGACAGTAAATGTACTGCCAAATACCACCTACTACTATTCTGCATGGGGAATGACCCTGAATAACGGCTCACCAGTTGCCAGGCTGCAATTTAACGTGGCAGGCGCACAGGTAGGTTCTATCGATACGCTTTCCTTAGGCGTAAATAATTGGACACGGTTTTATGGCAACTGGACATCAGGCCCTACGGCCAGTACAGTAAATATTTCTATAACAGATTTGGAAACTTCTGCAGGGGCTAATGACTTTGGTATAGATGATATATCGTTTGGTACATTATCTACATTCGTTACCTTGGAATCTGCAGGCGGAAGCAATAACCAAACTGTTTGTACAAACACACCGATAGTAACCATAACATATAACGTAGGCAATGGTACTTCTGCCGGGCCAACAGTTACAGGTTTACCAGCAGGCGTAACAAGCGCCTTTAGTGGAGACCAGGTAAATATAACCGGCTCGCCAACAGTGGCAGGCAGTTATCCATATTCAATAACCACTACAGGCTGTAACCCTATTACTGTTACCGGAAATATTACTGCGGTTGCACCTTCTATTTTACTTACATCGGGCAGTAGTACGCCAATTGTTTGTGCCAACAGTACGGTAACCATAGCTTATAAAATTGGTGGTACTGCAACCGGCGCTACCACAACAGGCTTGCCTGCCGGCGTAACAGCAACTTTAAGCGGCACTACTTATACCATAAGCGGTACACCAACAGTAGCAGGTTCTTATCCGTTCACCATCACCACAACAGGGGGCACTTGTACACAGGTAACTACTTCCGGCACCATTACTGTACAAACGCAGAGCCTTACATTATCTTCTGCAGCTGGTACCGATGCCCAAACATTGTGCATCAATACGTCTATAACAAACATACAATACACCGCAAGTGGCCCTGTTACAGGTGTAACAGCAACTGGTTTGCCAGCAGGGCTTAGCACTAATTATAGTGGTGGTATATTCGTTATTTCCGGCACACCAACAGTTAGCGGTACTTTCAATTATAAAGTGGTTTCTACCGGTACTTGTACGCCAGATACTGAAATAGGCAGCATTACTGTTAATCCTGCAGCAAGCATTGTACTATCATCTGCCGCAGGCACAAATGCGCAAAATAGTTGTAACAATACGGCAATAACACCTATAACTTATACAATAACAAATGGCACCGGTGCAGCTATAACTGCTGGCGCATTGCCAACAGGTGTTACCGGCAGTTTTAGTGGAGGCGTGTTCACCATTACTGGTACGCCAACAGTGGTTGGTACCTTTAATTATACAGTAACAACAAATGGTGGGTGTGCAAGCTCTTTGGCCAGTGGAACCATAACTACAACTATCCAAACTATTACGCTTTCTTCTGGTTCTGTATCTCCTTTGGTTTGTATCAATACCGCTATAACCAGCATTGTTTACACCATTGGCGGAACTGCAACCGGAGCAACCGTGAGTGGCTTGCCAGCAGGCATTACGGGTTCGCTTTCAGGCAAAGTATTTACCATAAGCGGTACACCAATAGTAGCAGGCGTTTATAATTACATTGTTACAACTACCGGCACCTGTGCTACCGCAACCGCAGCTGGCACAATAACAGTGCAAGCGCAACCTGTGGGCGGCACACTTGCTTCTGTAAATGTATGTTTAGGCAGTAGCGGCACATTAACTTTAACCGGACAAACAGGTTCAATCACCCGTTGGGAATCATCTACCGATAATGGTAGTACCTGGACGAACATTGTTAACAATACTATATCTCAATCTTACACCAATGTAGCCACTACCACTAAGTATAGGGTGCTGATAAGTAATGGCTGCGGCAGCGTATACTCTACTATAGGTACCGTAGCTGTGCAAGACCTTTGGGCAGGTACCGTAAGCACAAGCTGGTACACGGCCGCTAACTGGAACGATGGTGTAGTGCCAACAACAGCATGCCCAACGGTAACCATACCGGCAGGTACGCCTTTTGCCTGTGTATTAGGTGCAGGCACGCCGCCTCCAATCATTAACCTGGATATAAAATCAGGTGCAACTTTAACCATCATTGGTACTTTGCAAATGGCAGGCTCATTAACTAATGCCGGCACACTAAATGCTACTGCAGGCACTATAGAATTTAATGGTACGAGTGCGCAGAATATTGCTGGCAGCACATTCCTCAATAACACTATGATGAACCTTACGGTAACCAATACCGCTGGGCTTGTAGTAAGCAATACCGCAGGCAGCCTGCTTAAAATTACAGGCGCGCTTTCTTTTGGCAACGTAAATAACTCCAACTTAAGCACTGGCGATAACGTTGTACTGATATCTACTGCAACAGGTACAGCAAGGGTAGCAGATATTACCAACAATGGTGCTAACAGCGGCAATACATTTTCAGGTAAAGTGGCGGTAGAACGTTACTATCCTGCACGCAGGGCATGGCGCCTGTTAACAGCTCCGTTGAGCGGTGCCGGCTTAGTATTTGATACCTGGCAAAATGGTGGGGTTTATACCGCAGGCCGTGGTACTTACATAAGTGGCCCGGGGGCAAACCCTGCTGCTAACGGCATGGATGTTAGCCCGCTTAGCAATACATCTTTAAAAGTAGGCAGCAGCCTTGCACCGGTTACGAATACTCGTACTACAAATTTGTCTTCAAGCACTGGTTCCACAGATAATAAGGGCTACTTTATGTTTGTGCGGGGCGACAGGGTTTTTAATAATTTTATTATCCCTAACACCACCATTACCACTTTAAGCAGCATTGGTAAGCTGCAGACAAACGCACAAGCTTTTTCTGTAACACCAACCGCCAATGCATACTCGCTTATTGGAAACCCATACGCATCGCCGGTAGATTTTAGTAAGCTGACCAGATCAAACCTTTTAAACCGTTTTTACGCATGGGACCCGTATTTAAATACTGAACAAGGGGGCTATGTATTGGTTGATGACCCAACTAATAGTGGCACCTACACTGTTGTGCCAACAAGCCCTGGTAACCAAACCAAAGTAATTCAATCGAGCCAGGCTGTTTTTGTGCAGACACAATTAACTGGTGCCGCACTGCTTACTTTTGTTGAACCAGCAAAATCTACTGCTAATAACCTTTCCATATTCAGGGTAGCGGGTGCACCTTTGCCTGCTTTCCGTACAGACCTTTATCTTGTAAATGCTGATAGTACCACTATACTTGCGGATGGAAACATTGCACAGTTTGATAATCAATTCCATAGCGGTATAGATCAACAGGATGCACTAAAGTTTAACAATGTGCTTGAAACATTCGGATTACAAAATGGCAATACATTTTTAGTTGCAGACAGACGGCCTCCGGTAACTGTTAATGATACGCTCTTTTATAAGTTTATGAAAGTAAAGCAAAGGAAATACCAGTTTAAGTTCCAGGCTTCTGATATGGATGATATGCTGATGCCGATTTTAGAAGATAGCTATACCAACAAGCGTACAACCCTTAAAATAAACAACAGCACTATTGTAAACTTTGAAATAGATGCCAATACTGCATCGCAGGCAGCAAACAGGTTCCGCATTGTGTTTAAGAGTAAGCCTTTGCCATTGCAATACACTAGTTTAACAGCAGCCCAGCAAATTAAAAATGTAGTGGTAGGGTGGAAGGTTGCACATGAGCTAACGGTTAAAAATTATGAAATAGAAAGATCTAAGGATAGTATTAGCTTTACAAAAATACTGGCCAAAGTGCCTACAGCAGATACAACCGGCATTGCAAGCTACATTGGCATCGATGAAAGCGCAGTATCCGGCAGCTATTTCTACCGTATAAAAAACAACAACCTTGATAGCTCTTTCGGTTATAGCAAGGTAATAAAAGTAACCTTAGATAAAAGCTTTGAAAACATAGGCGTGTACCCTAACCCGGTAGTGCAAGGTACCATTGGGCTGCAAATGACTTATCAACCACAAGGGCAATATTATGTAAGGCTTATAAATGCGCTGGGGCAGGTTGTACTAACAACACAAATAACTCACCCAGGCGGTATGGCAATGCATAATATCACAATCAATACAAAATTACCAACCGGTGTTTATACTTTAGAAGTAACCAAACCAAATAAAGTAAAAACAACCATACAGGTAGTTATCCGATAGGTCGCCTCTTTAATCTCTGAAACCATAAATTTAAAGGAGCTGCTTAATTGCGGCTCCTTTTTTTTCTTTTGATAGATGGTAGTTTTTATGGACATTATGGGCAACATGTAGAGATTGCCACTTTCTTCGCCCTGGCAAAGCATTTAGAGATAGGTTTGTTTTGAATAAGTATTGGAAACAGCTGAAATCAATTTTACAAGAGTAACTTTTACTGGTGTGTAACCATTTTTTATATCAGGTAATTCTTTCGTGGATATGGGTATGCTAGTTATAAAATACTAGAAGGCCATTTTATAAGGCATGCCCGCTAATAACTGTAATTTTTTTATAGTAAGTATTGAGAATAAAAGGCTGGTTGTTAAAATTGATTGCCGTACCATCAATTTGTGAAAAAAGTACTTGAGTAAACTATACTGAAAACGGAGCCTCCCTAAAGGCTCCGTTTTTAGTATAGCTTTTATTAGCTTAATTTATACCGCAAACATGCGGTTACATTTTTTTAAAAAAAATATTTTGCTTTATTTTTATTGAGTAAAAAATCATTTCATTTTGCTAAAATTATTTAAAAGCATTTTACGATAGAAATTTATTAACAATTAGTGAAAACAATTATTTATCAATTCTACTACAAATTGATCGGAAGCTGAATTACTTAAATAGCCGCTACTTGCTAATTTGCCCACATCATCTTTGCATACGGATATTATATGCTGCCCTAACTGTTTTAAATTATAGATCAGGCTTTCACGTGTTGCAGTTTGCTCTGCCATAATGTACGATTCATAACCAATCATAATTTCTCGCACGGCCTTGAAGTTTTTTAAAGACTCCCGTAAATTTTGAATCGCGGGGTTAAAGGCGTTAAATGAAACATTGCCCGTCATGGATGCAACTATCATCGCTGCTTTTTTCTCTAGCTTTTTGTCATTGTAACTTGAAAAATTTAAAGAAATCCTTTCTTTTTTCATAAAATTTGAGTTTTTTTCAACCATGTTAGTATGGTTTTGCTATAGACGTTTTTTAACAAAAGGATTGCATCCATGTTATTAGCAAAAATCATAAAATGAAGGCTGATGTTGATTATCCTGATAAATAACTTTGTTCAATGATATCTTTATTAGCCTGTTATGTATATATATATTATCATATATTCAGGAAAATAGTTTTAGAAACGAATAAATATTTTTTTACGCTCTTATAACTTAGAAAAAACGTAAATGTTGAAATATTAGTGTAAACAAAGTGATATTTAAAATACGGCATTCCGCATATAAACGATATGATATGGTGTGCGTTTTTAAAAAGTGCTTTGTGTTGCTTTTGCTATTTATACTTAACTATTTTTTCGGGAACTTTATAACTAATTCTTGTCTAAAAATTTGCGACATATTTATAAATTAAAAAGCTTTACCACAATCAATTATTACGGTTGATAGCCTAATCTGCTAATGGCGTATTGGCTCGTTCTTTTAATCCACAGCAAAAAATTACCTGAAGGCGCCGCCAAATACCAGCAGCTTTAACACAACTACACAAACGCCAACTACCTAACCGTAACTGGAAGGCTTTGCATTTTTATTGTAAGCCGCATCATTGCCGTAAATAGTGTTCCTTAAATTTTCTGGTAAGCCATTTAATACCGTAAGCACACTGCTTATTTCCTTTGCATCATCGGTATCCGTTTTTTGGATGGCTACGGTTAAATTAAGAAAATCAACTACAATTTTGTCTTTAAAACTATAAAAATAATCTGGCAGGCTATTTAAAAAACTCTCTCATCCCGGAAAATTCCAGGGCATAATTTTCGGGCGAAAACTTTTGTAGTTGTCTGTGTTTATATTCCTGAACAGCTCCAACGTTTCTTCCAAAAATATGCGGATTGCCTTAAAGCCTACTTCTCTGTCTTCGGTAAAAAAAAACCTTCAAAGCTTAGCCATTTACCAACAGCATATTAATCGCGTTCATTGATATAACTGCGGCAAATATGATTAAAAGGTGCAGCAAAATAGGGCGATAAAAATTCATCGAAAGCAACATCATGCTCAAATTCTTCAAAGGCATCTTTAACATCTTGCAGGTTAACCACATTATCTTCTAGTAGGGCTAATATGTTTTTGCTGGCCTAAATTTTTTTGTGGTAACGAAGGCGGGTGTAAAAAATTGGCAGCTCTAATTCTTCCATTACATTGTTTTTGTTGTATGTGTAGACATCAACTTCAATATAGCCGTTGGCTGAATAACTAAACTCAACATTCAATTGTTTTTTTATCTTGGATACGCTTAGTTCTCCATCGTACCCAATGCCACAATGCCTTAATAAGCGGATAATAGATATGTAGTGTTTATTAGCCAATGCCGGTGCCTTTAAAATCAGTATAATTATTAGCCCTGGATGTTTTTACTAAAGAGGAAATACTGAACACATGCCGCCTAAACTCAGGGTAGGCTTCCTTTTCAAGGGCAGAATCCGCCATTTTTATAATTGGCTTTGCTGCAGTGTAATCTTTAAAGCCATCGGTATTGTATCCTTTATATTCAATAAACCTGGTTATTAAAAAACCAATATTATTGCTCAATGCTTTCCAATGCAAATCGCTAAGCTGGCGTAATTTGTTATCTATCGCCGATACATTTTTTGAATGGATAAAAGCAGTTTCAGCTTGCTCTATCTTATGGTACATCTTCATCAATTCTTCCTTTTCAAAATCTGCCATATTGATCACTTGAAGCAGGGTATCTTTTGCATACAGGTACTCTTCTATCAGCGCAGCAATACGTTCGTTGCCGCCAAGCTTATCGTACTCCTGCGATATGCGGGTGACCCTTTCAGCTATCACATATTTTTCATCCGATTTGTCTTTTTCTTTTAGCTTAAGCAAGTTAAATTTTACTGATTGTAATTCTTCTAAAAGCGCAATCGCCTGTATCTCCCAAACAGTATTGGCGTTAAACTGAAACTGCCTTACTGTTGCTATCAATTCATTTTCTAATTGTATAAACTGTTCTTTCAGCCTTTCAATATTTACCTGTTTTTCAGATACAGAAAATACATTCTTAAACTCTTGCTGCGTCATTACTAAAAACACTACCGTCCTTAACACCCTTGAATCTGTAAGCTGTATCTGTATCTCAATATCAGACCCTTTTATAAGGTCCGACTGTAAATCTTTTCCTTCAATTTGTATGCACCCAATAGTAAGGTTAGATGATGGGCGTGAATTTTTATCGCCTTCTAAAATATTGATAACAATGGTATCCTGGCTGCCTTTCTTAACTGTTTTCGATATCTCCCGGTACAGCGTCCTTTTTTGTGGCAGCAATGAATTACGGGCAAATATCACTTCGAGCTTAGTAGTTTTATTTTCCACATCATCTACTTCAAAACAAATGTCATGTGGCAGCGGCTGTCCATCAATATTGTACATCCCTTGTTGTATGGCAATCTCTTTTTTGAGGCTGGTTATTTCGTTGCTATCGCCATCATAAACGCTTAGCACAAACAAATTATTAATGCCGGGTATCAATGGGAGAAACTCTGTTTTTTTCGATTTTAATGTTATAAAACCTGTATCAAATCCGCCATCTGATCGGCTTATGCGGTAATATTTATTATCCAGTTCCCCGTTGCTGGTTATCAGCAAAACTTCTTCCTTATCCCTTGATGAATTTGTATAATTTACATCCACCTGCACGTCTGCAGGGCTAAAGTCTACCGTTGCTAAAAGGTCATCAACTATTTTTTCTTCAATACTGGTAACAGCAGGAGCATCTGGTTCAAAATATTTATTACCTGCATAAAAGGCGGCTCCCGCAGCAATAGAAGTTGTTGGGTCAACCGAATAATTTAATGGTATGCCTGTTTGTACTGTAAGCTGCTCCCGTACTTGCGGCAAAAAAGTACTGCCGCCAACTAATATTATCTGGTTAATATCAGAAACAGTAAGCCCATTGTTTGCTACTACTTTGTGCAGCAGTTTAATGGTTTCATTTACAATGGGCGTAAATATTTTATCAATGTTTTCCCGCGTAATAGTAATATGAAAATCGTAGTTGGTATTATTCAAAATAGCCCCAAATTCAATTACGGTTGCTGGTGCCTGCGACAATTCTTTCTTTGCTTCCTCTGCATAATACATCACCTGGTAGTACAGCATTTCGTACTTGCCATATTTAACCCTAAACTCTTCTTCAAAATTTTCAATGCCGGTCTGCCTGATTATTTCTGGTATAATTATTTTGTCTATAATGGCAAAGTCAAAGTCCACGCCTCCTAAAAAATTATTGCCTTCATGGTCAGCTATCTTCAGTCCTTCATCAGTACTTTTTATAAGGGCAACATCAAACGTGCCGCCGCCTAAATCGTACACCAGCCAATAGCCATTTGGTTTTTCTACAGTGCTGCTGGCATTAAAAAATGCCAGCGAGGCGGCAATAGGTTCCAGCAGCAGGAACACTTCTTTAAAACCTGCATCCAGTCCGGCTTTTAAGGTAGCGTTGCTTTGCATGCTATCGAAAGATGCAGGTATTGTTATCACCGCAGCTTCTACATTTTCTGTTGGTGGCACAAACTTTTTAAGTTCTCTTAATATTAACGTTGATAATTCAGCAGGCGTTACATTTTCATCCAGGTTTACCACATAATATTTCTCATCTGTACCCATCTTTCGCTTAAAGCCACCAAACACATTCATGGCATCTTTGGCAAGGTATTCTCTCGCTTTATCGCCCACTAATATCCGCTCGGACCGGTAAGCTACTACCGATGCAAGGGTTTCTTTTTGCCCTATCGGGTTTTTATAAACCTGTACTTTATTGTTGTCATATTTTGCTATTAGCGAGTTAGTCGTTCCTAAATCAATACCAAAGTTTACAGCTCTCATGATCCAATATTAATTTTTCTCTACAAGCACCACAGCCTTTTGCACTAACTGTACGGTACCATTTTCTTTTTTATAAATCACAGGCTTCAATGTTTTTATTATTTTCATTTTTGGGCTTGAGGTGCCCACAATACTCGCTTCGCAATCTGTGCGGGCATCCGTATACGATTCGCCGGTGGGGTTTTGTAAAATAAAACCATCCGTTTCAAATACGGAAAATAAGCGGTTAAAATTTCTTTCAAACCCTGCACCATGCCCGAGTTCATTAATTTTGTGCTGCATTTCAAACAGCTGGTTTATAATGGTAAGCGATTGTACTGTCATATTGTGGTTCCTAAAACACTGTAGGCTTATTTTGTAATTATAAACCCTATAACGTAGTTCTTACTGCCAGCGTATAAATGTGTAAAAAAAGGTGCCCGGTTATGTAAAGTTTTTAATAGTGCCCCCAGCGGCAATATTGTTTTTGGTTTGTATTCGCTAACAGTACCAATTTAATTGGTCGCTACCTTACAAAAGAATTCTTAATTCTTATTTTTAATTTGGATTTTTATTGCCCTGGCCAATACATAGCTACATTGAGCTTCATAGGCCTGTCCGAATGGCAGCCGGGCGGATGTCGCACTCTTGTACTTTGGTTTTTCAGGCATCTTTTACCACCATACTTGTAATTGCGTAGGCCTCCTGCAACTTCAACAGCGGTAATGCTGTAAGCTTAAAATTAATTAAAATTCGTCCTTAAAAACTTGGACTAAAATAAATATTCTTTTGTAGTTTCAATTAGAAAAATGGTGCAAATAATAAGCTGCATTATTTTGCGCAATCCATAAAATGATGTTAGCAATACTGATTGTTGAGGAATTAATAGTTCAAGAACTGTCCTACGCCAGGAGAAAATAAAAGTCCTAATTCCAAAGTGTAACTGTAAAAGTAACGATAGCCTTTTAAAAGAGGAGAGTGTACTCGCATTGACAATGGAATATAAAAACTGGAATTACCGGCTATCTACATAACTCGCCAACTATAAGTTTATGCATATCTAAAAACAATTATGTGCCAGGCAGGGTTACAGGCTTTATAACCGGGCTCTAAAAATTAAATTATTGGCGTTGCTAATTTCATCTTCGTTGATAGTATGCCCCATATTGGCATAAACTTTTTCTGTAACAGCCGCATTCATCTGCTTTAAAATATTTGTGGTAGCATACACCCTTTCTACCGGCACATGAGGGTCTGGGTTGCTGGTGCCTATAAAGATGGGCGTGCAAGCAAAATCGCCCTTGTAGTTTTCCATATTAATTTTATCGCCGATCAAGCCGCCGGTAAAAGCCGCCACGCCACCAAACTTTGTAGCATTGCGGGCAACAAATTCAAGCATCAGGCAAGCACCTTGAGAGAACCCTAAAAAGTAAATATTTTCAAAAGTAATGCCTTGGTTGTTTACATCGGTAACCAACTCTTTTAACACTGATAACGCAGAAGTTAGCCATGGTTCATTTTGTGTTACAGGTGCCATAAACGAATACGGGTACCACGTAGCATTAGTGGCTTGTGGTGCAAGCAGGGCAAATTCATTTACATCAAAGTAAGTGGCCATTGATAAGATGTCATCGGCTCCCGCTCCACGCCCGTGTATCATTATCAATACTTTTTTTGCTTCGCACAAAAGCTTGCCTGCGACAATTATATTTTTTCGGTGCGCTTTATTTATAGTGTCCATAATTAAATATTGAAGGGATGTTTTTTTTGTCTGCTTTTTTCGTTTAAGCTGGCAAGGAAGTATTTAGCCGAATAAAAGGTAGGCAAACAAATATTAAATTGAATCAGCGTGTTATACTCTTCCAAACATCTTCATACTCTTGCGGATGGCGCTTAAATTGTGCCAGCACATAGGGGCAAAGCGGCACTACCTGAAGGGCATTTTTACGTGTGTAACCTACCATGGTTTCCAATAATCTTTTTGCCAATCCTTTACCTTCTGCTTTAGGGTCAACTTCAGTGTGGTAAACTATTATCTCTGTGTTGGAAATACTTACTTCCATTTCGCCCAATTGTTCTTCGCCATCCATAATGTAGAATAAACATTTGCTGCCCTCATCTTTTTTAAACTGTACATCTTGCATCATAATTTCTTTTTAATAAAAAATATACGTTGTATAAATCCGGGTTAAATTTTTGGCAAAGCCAATTCTATCTTAGCCCTTGCTGCTTCATATTGCTTAGGCAATTTTAAGCTGGTGCCTAACTGATCAGCCGGTTCATCTACCGCAAATCCGGGGTTATCTGTAGCAAGTTCAAACAATACGCCGCCTGGTTCCCGAAAGTACAAAGAGAAAAAATAATCCCTGTTAATTTTTGGTGTAATGCCTATTCCTTTAGCGGCAATTTTTTCCCGGTAATCCATTAAAATGGTATCGTTCTTCACCCTGAAAGCCACGTGGTGATTGGTTCCTGCTGCATTTCTGCCAGCGGCTAACCCCGGGGCTTCAATAATATCTACTACGTTAGCATTGCCGGTTGCATCAGTAATAAAACGTTAACGGCTGCCTTCCTGCCTTAACTGCCTATACCCTAAAATATCAGTAAGTATCGTTGCGGTTGGGCTAATATTCTTTACCGTTAAAGTAATGCTGTGAAAACCCTTTGTAGCAACGGATGCATTTACTTCATCTGTTACCCAGGGCATCCTATCATCTTCGCCGCCAGCAATTATAAGGTCAAGGTTCAAGCCATCAGGGTCTTGAAAGACATAAATTGTTCACCAAATCTTTCTGCAGCCTCATTGTGTTTTACATCGAATTGCTTAAAGCGGCAGGCCCAAAATTCGAGGCTGCCCTTTGGCACACTGTACCCAATATCCGTAGCCATGCCCGTACCTGTATTTCCCCGCCCAATGCCTTCCCACGGAAAAAATGTAAGTATGCTGCCGGGAGTACCGCCCCCATCGCCATAATAAAAATGGTATGTGCCAGGGTCATCAAAGTTTACGGTTTTTTTTACCATGCGTAAGCCAAGCACTTTCGTGTAAAAGCTGTGGTTGCGTTTAGCGTTATTGGCAATAGCAGTAATATGGTGCAGCCCTAAAATTTTGTTTTCCATCTTGTTTATTTTTAAGGTTGTTTTATTAATTGCACTTCTGCATTTATTTTTATTTCATCGCCTACCACAACATTGCCTGCTTCTGTAACGGCGCTCCAGGTTAGGTTAAATGCTTTGCGGCTTAGTTTGCCAGTAACAGTAAAGCCAGCTTTCGTTTGGCCATAAGGGTCAATTACGATGCCACCAAATGATGCATGCAAAGTAATTGGTTGGGTAGTACCTGCTATAGTTAGGGTACCTTTTATGGTAGCATCTTCGCCGTCTGCTTCGTAAGTATTGCCTACAAATTTTAATTGAGGATTAGCTACGGCATTAAAGAAATCGGCGTATTTTAAATGTGTGTCACGCTGTTCATTATTGGTATCTATTGAATCGATATCTGCCGTAAAATTAAAATTAGCAACAGTAGTAAAATCATCTCCGTCAGTCTCAGCTTCCACATTGAATGTTTTAAAAAATCCAGTAACTGTGCTAATCATAAGGTGTTTAACCTTAAAAGTAATTTCGCTGTGCATTGGGTCAAAAACCTATTTAGTGTTTGACATTTCTTTAATTTTAGTATGTGAGATTGTTGTTGTAAAAACGTTTTTTATTTGTAGTGATACAACGTAATATTATTAAGTGCTAGTTGGCTTATTTGTTATGATAGCATCTACGCTAGCCTTGCCCCCGCCGCCAATAAGTACTACCAAAGCAAGGCCTGCCAGCATAATAAAATATTCAAAGCCTTCACCTTTTTGCGTACCTGCCCAGTTCATAAAAAACCCATTTTGAAAATGGGAGGTGATAACTACGCCGGTGAAAAGTACAATAAAGCCAAGGGCTGCAACACGGGTAAGCGTACCAAAAATCAGCATTAGCGAACCAAAAAATTCAATCAGTATTACTAGTAAGGCAATAATGTAAGGCAGGTGTTTCATGCCAGTTAAAAAGCCCATGGTGCCAGTAAAGCCATAGCCGCCAAACATGCCTAATAATTTTTGTGCGCCGTGTGGCAAAATAGTAATCCCTAAAGCTAAGCGTGCTATTAAAAGCGTCCAACTGTTGGTGTTTGTCGATGTGATTTTGTTCATAAAAGAAATTTTATTTGAAAAATGAATAAACTAAGTGAGGGGGGTTATTTTTACTGCTACGATTAAGTTTTTCTGTACCGCTAATGATTGGCTAATTATTTTTTATTATTAGCCGTAACTTGCAACACCTAGCATTAAGGCAACAGTTTTTACCGCTTCATCATCATTGCCGGTAATAAAAACCTCTGCTAATTCCGCATTGCTGCAAATGGCTACCACCTTAGAAAAGGGAAACAATTGCTGTACTGCCGCTTCTGCAAATGGAAGGGCATCTTTACTATCCGCCAGGCAAACCACAACTTTTTGTATGGCAACTTCACGTATCTTTCCTGCAGCTTCTTTTTGTTTATTGGTATTGGTTGCTATTATAATAATGTCAGCTTCCCAGCAACCATCTTTCATGCAGCCTATCATTTCTACATCTGCATTTGGTATCCTCCTTTTTATATCTTCAGCAACATTGTTTATTGTGGCTGGTTCGTTAGATAAAAGCAATAAACGATAATTGCCTGCGGATAACCTACTTGCAATTAGGATGCCTTTTTCTTCATCTGCCCCAACAATTGCTATTGTTTTTTTTACTGCCATTATAGTGCTATTTTGTATTGCAAAGCTACTATAGGGTAGAGGGATGTTCCATTGCTTTAGGATAACAAATTAAGTTGACATACATCACACAAAATTATTTGCGGCTGGCCATTTGGCTACGGATACGGCTTAAAGTTTCTCGGGTAATGCCAAGGTAACTGGCTATCATATGCTGCGGCACACGTTGCACCGCATCGGAAAAATTGTTGATGAGCTTAACATATTTCACTTCTGCGGTTTCGCTCATAGTGCCCATTAGCCTGCGTTGCGTAGCTATAAGGTTGTTTTGCACCAGTATGCGGAAGTAGCGTTCCAGGGCGGGTATTTTTTCAAGCAGCTGGTCCCACGATGGTTTATTTATTAAGAGTAGTTCACAATCTTCCAGCGCTTCCATATTATATAAAGACGGTTCATCGGTAAGAAAACTGTAAATGTCGCCCATCCACCAGCCTTCCACAGCAAATTGTAAAATATGCTCAATACCTTTATCGTCAATGGTAAACGTTCGGGTAATGCCTTTATTTACAAAAGCAGTGTACTTTGCTACATCCCCTTCCTGCAATAAAAATTGTTTTTTACGTAATTTCTTTGGGATGAAAAGTGTTTTACAAAATTCAAAATCCTCCTCACTGATAGAAATGTTTTTTATAAATTTATCGTACAATAATTGATACATGAATAAGCTCTTTTGAATAGCAAAATAAAGTATTTACCTACACTTTTGTATTTAATAATTATCACCATTTTTTAATTGAACTAACAATCCACGTATAATTGTTAAAGCGCCTTGTACTATTTATTTACCAATTAATTTTTGATAGAGGCACATATACCAATCCCGTTATGTCAAGGCCATTTCTCTTTTTTGGAGAAGGTTAGGGTTAAGTAAGGTAAAACATAAACATTTAAACCCTTAATTAAACGGCATTAGCAGATAAACGTTAAATAAATACCTGCCAAGCATCCCAAGTTGAATATTTTACAGTAATTTGAAGCTGCTTATAAATTTGGGTAAGTTACGGTGCTTTAATACGCATATTGCCAACTTAAAGCAACAGTTCTACCAACTATAATTTCCAAAAACTATTTTAGATAATGCGATTGTGTACAGCAAATATCCCCAACATTAAACCAACCCCTTTGCTTGTTATGCCTGGCAAAAATGTAGCAGGCTTGCCAGAAAAAGTTTTACAATTTGGAACTGGCGTATTGCTCAGGGGGCTACCAGATTTTATAATAAATAATGCCAACAATAACAATATATTTAACGGCAGGATAGTAGTTGTAAAATCAACAACAACGGGTACTGCCGATGATTTTAACGAACAGGATTGTTTGTATACCTTATGTGTAAGAGGCATCAGCGAAGATAAAAAAGTAAATCAAAATCACTTAGTATCGTCTATAAGCAGGGTAATATCTGCAGCAGTAGAATGGGAAGAAATTTTGAAATGCGCTACAAGCCCTGATATGCAGGTAATTATTTCAAATACAACAGAAGTTGGGCTTTCATTGACTGATGATGATATACAGGCAATACCGCCGCAATCATTCCCCGGTAAGTTGCTGGCATTTTTATGTTGCAGGTACAAACATTTTAATGGAGATGCAGAAAAGGGCATGGCCATCATCCCGACCGAACTGTTGCCTGATAATGGGAACATTTTATTATCCATTGTTGTGGAATTAGCGCATCGAAATAATGTAGGTATTAACTGCATCAACTGGATACAAAATGCCAACTATTTCTGCAGTTCTTTGGTTGATAGGATAGTACCCGGCAAATTAAAGCCGGCTGAACAACAACAGGTAGAAAACCAGGTTGGCTTTACCGATAATTTGATGATAGTTGCTGAACCCTACTATTTGTGGGCAATAGAAACCGATAGCGAAAAAGTAAAAACTATGTTATCTTTTGCATTGAATGATAATGGAGTAATAATTGCGCCCAGTATAAATAAGTTTAGGGAATTAAAACTGCGGCTGCTAAATGGCGCTCATACTTTTAGTTGCGGTTTAGCATACCTGGCAGGTTTTACTACTGTTAAAGAAGCGATGGATAACCCAAGGTTTTATGCCTACATCCACCAACTGATGTACAATGAAATTATACCATCAATATGCTCTGCTGAAATTAGTGAGCAAGATGCTGTAACCTTTGCTGGTAAGGTATTAGATCGGTTTAAAAATAATTTTATAGAACATAAATGGATAAGTATTACCATGCAGTATTCTTTGAAGATGAATACAAGGAATGCCACGGTAATACAACACTACGAAAGCTTGTTTACAGCAGTGCCGGTAAGCATGGCTTTAGGCATGGCCGCACATATTTTATTTATGAAAGGAGAAGAAAGTACCAACGATAATTATTATGGGATGTTGGATGGAAACAACTATTGGATCAATGATAGCAATGCGGCAGTGTATGCATTAGCATGGAAAGAAAATAACCATCAACAAGTAGTGGAAATAATATTGGGCAATCAAAATATATGGCAAACGCAACAGCCTTTTTCTATTGGCTTTAAAACGGCGGTGGTACACTGGCTGCAAATTTTAATTACGGCTGGAGCAAGCGTTGCTATGGTAATGGCCGATAAAAATCAAGAAATTTAATATAAGAGGATGAAGGCTTTTTTAGACGAGAATTTTTTGCTGCATAGCACCACAGCGCAAACGTTGTATCATTCGTTTGCCAGGCAGATGCCCATTATAGATTACCATTGCCACCTGTCACCGGCAGCTATTTCAGGCGATACACGGTTTGAAAACCTCACTCAGATTTGGCTATACGGCGACCACTATAAATGGCGTGCCATGCGAGCCAATGGTGTTGATGAAAGTTTTATTACCGGTAATAAAACCGATAAAGAAAAGTTTTTGCAATGGGCGGCTACTGTGCCTTTTACGTTACGCAACCCGCTATATCATTGGACGCACCTGGAATTGCAGCGCTACTTTGATGTTCACGAAATATTAAATGAAAGCTCAGCAGAAGGTATCTACGAACAGTGTTCTGAGAAACTACGATCGCCGGAATATAGTGTACAAAGCCTTTTGCGCAAAATGAATGTGAAAGTTGTCTGCACAACTGATGACCCCCTGGATAGCCTGCAGCATCATCAGGCAATAAAAAAAGCAGGCTTTGCAACAACAGCACTTCCTGCATTTAGGCCAGATGCGGCAATGAATGTAGATAGTGCTGCCAACTTCAATAAGTATATATTGGCATTGGAAAATGTAACTGATACAAGCATCGTTATTTATACCGACTTTTTAGGTGCCTTAAAAAATCGCCATGATTTTTTTGCAGTGAATGGCTGCACCATATCCGATCATGGATTGGAAGAAATCTATGCAGACGATTTTACTGCCAGCGAGATTGATGCTATTTTCAATACTATCCGTTCCGGTAGAGAAATATCGCTTGCAGATAACAGGAAGTTTAAATCTGCCCTGCTACTGGTTTTTGCAGGCTGGGATTTTGATAAGGGATGGGTACAACAATACCATATTGGCGCCATCCGCAATAACAATAGCAGAATGAGTACAAGGCTGGGCGCTGATACAGGCTGGGATTCTATCGGTAATTTTAATCATGCAAAACCTTTGGCTAAGTTTTTAAATGTACTTGATAAAGAGAATAAATTAGCGAAGACAATTTTGTATAACCTAAACCCCGCCGATAATGAATTGATGGCCACTATGATAGGCAACTTTAACGATGGATCAGTCGCCGGCAAAATTCAATGGGGTGCAGCCTGGTGGTTTTTAGATCAGAAAGATGGCATGGCCACACAATTAAACACTTTATCAAACATGGGTTTGCTTAGCAAATTTGTAGGTATGGTCACCGATTCAAGAAGCTTTTTATCATACCCTCGCCATGAGTATTTTAGAAGAGTACTATGTAATTTATTTGGCAGCGAAATTGAAAAAGGCGAGTTGCCAAATGATATTGATTGGACGGGAAAAATAATAGAGGATATTTGTTACTACAATGCAAAGAATTATTTCAACTGGTAAAAGGATGCCCTAAACATAGCTATAGAAAATTACAAAAAAGTGATAAAAATTTACAACGATTGCAACTTACCTAACCAGTTATAAAATGCCGCCATGCAACAAACAATTGGACGATATAGGTGGACGATTTGTTCACTGGTATTTTTTGCCACCACCATCAATTACCTCGACAGGGCTGTGATATCTTTATTGAAACCTACGCTCACCGTAGCTTTCAACTGGAAAGACTCTAGCAGCTATGCTAATATCGAACTGGCATTTAAAGCGTCTTATGCTATCGGCATGCTGGGTGTAGGAAGGGTTATAGATAAGCTTGGAACAAAAATAGGGTATGCATTGGCTACTATATTATGGAGTATTTCAGCAGCTGCGCATGCACTGGCAACAGGTACAATTGGGTTTATGATCGCAAGGGCATTTTTAGGGATTACCGAGTCCGGCAATTTTCCTGCGGCCATCAAAACAACGGCCGAATGGTTCCCTAAAAGAGAAAGGGCATTTGCCACTGGCATCTTTAATTCGGGCAGTAATGTAGGTGCAATTATTGCGCCTTTAACCGTACCATGGATAGCCATTCACTGGAGTTGGCAAATTGCGTTTATTATTACAGGAAGCCTTGGTTTTGTATGGTTGATATGCTGGTTTATATTTTACGAAATACCCTCAAAACAAAAAAGGCTAACGGATGCAGAGTTTAAGTATATCAACAGTGACCTGGATGAAAAAATGGCGGATGCGGAGCATGCCGGAGAAAAAGTTAGCTGGAGGCAGCTGCTTGGCTTTAAACAAACATGGGCGTTCGCTATTGGTAAATTCTTAACCGATCCCATTTGGTGGTTTTATCTTTTTTGGCTGCCCGATTTTTTACATAAACAATATGGGCTTCAGGATACTGCCATAGCTATGCCTGTTGCACTAGTGTACACCATTGCATCTGCAGGTAGTATTTTTGGCGGTTGGTTACCCATGTACCTTATAAAGAAAGGATGGGCTGTTTTTAAGGCCCGTAAAATGTCCATGTTAATTTATGCCCTGTTTGTTGTACCAATAATTTTTTCGCAACTGGCAGGCAGCATAAATATGTGGCTGGCAGTTTTAGTAATAGCGCTGGCAGCATCTGCCCACCAGGCATGGAGCGCCAATATTTTTACCATCGTCAGCGACATGTTCCCCAAAAAAGCTATTGGTGCAGTAACCGGTATTGGTGGCTTGTTTGGCGGTGTTGGTGGCATTTTATTAACGCTGCTAGTACAAAAAAAAATGTTTGTGCATTTTGAGCGTACAGGCAAGGTGGAGATAGGTTATTACATTATGTTTTTCATCTGCGGAGGCGCCTATATTCTTGCATGGGTTATTATGCACTACCTGGTGCCACGTATGAGAAGGGTAGAGGTTTAGGGTGTAATGTCTATAGTTTTTTGTTTATAGTTTTTTGTTGGCGCTAATGGCATTTTAAAGCTGCTATACCAAAAAATTCTTAATTCTTAATTTTTAATTCTTAATTAACTTTTTTGGTTACCCCGGCTAACTCAGTAGCTATACCAAGCATCACAGGCCAGTCCTCAAGGCAGCCGGTTGGGCGTCGAATCAATGTATTTATTTTTTTAGAGATCTTTAACCACATTATTGTCTATGGGTAAAGGGTTCGAGATAAAATCTTGTATCAAATTTTTACATGCGAAATGTGGCATAATATTTTCTTTGCCTACCCAAGAGGCTACTTAAATTATTTTTAACGAAATTATAAATTTTATGAAATTTTCAATTAGGACAAGTTCAATTTTATTAGCATCAATAGCTATTTACAGTTGTAATAATGCTGGTTCAGATTCAACAAATAGTGGCGATTCATCTGGTAGAGACAATACCAAAGTATCTATAGATTCTTCTAAAAATATGGTTGATACTTCGCACGTTATGGCAAATAGTACCACTACAAACAATGCAG
>JANXVN010000108.1 GCA_025351645.1 Ferruginibacter sp. | reverse complement strand
CGATCTTAAAAAACCAATTGACATAATGGAATTATACGCTATTGGTTTTTTAATTGTTCACAATAATTATCTATGGTTTCATTAATGGAACCAATTTTAACTGTAGGATACTCATCACCTAATGCCTCTAACTCTTTTAAGGATGTTGTGTAGTCATCAAAAAAACCGCTTCTTTTACCAATAAATACTGTTCCTTCTATTTGCAATTTATAATCTTTCAGTACCTCCTTAATACCATCTATATTTAAATAAACTTTGTCACTATTAAGACCTTCGCTTGAAGCAATGTGTGAGAAAGGATGATTGCCTGTAGTTGTAGTAGCCAGTACGATAAATTTAGGTGTAACATCCCCCATATTGTTTGTTTGCATTGCCCCACCCGAAATACTTTTAAGTGCTTGAAATGTATCAGTAATTCTTTTAGTTCTAATTTCTTTAGATAACCGTACAAGTTTTTGGGCATTTCCCTTGCCGTCTTTCACAAATTTATCATCAATCTCGGTAGCACCATTTGCTATTGCTTGTTCTTTCAATTTTTCAGTTAAATTTTTAAAGCCTGTTTTATTATAATTTGAAAAAGTACCGGCTTGTTCCAAATCTAGTGAAAACATTCCCTTCATAATTGCACTATATTCCTCTTTAACATAAGGTACGGAGTCACCCTCCTGACGTGCCATACTTGACCAGTTTTCCACAGGTCTTGTTGAGCCTACAGAAACTATAACAGAATTCTTTAGCGGAGAAATACGAGTAACTGTTACATTTTCAGTTTGCTCTTTACCCTTTTTGTCTAATAAAGGTTTACCTTCTTCATCTACAATTACATCTTTAGCAGCCTTCATGTATCCGAAAATATCATCATCAGCATACTTTATAGGGTCAGCAGCAGTAAATGCAATTTTACTTTCTCTTGTAATTGGCGATAGTTCCCAGTTATGATTTTTCTGTAAAGTATCACGCCACCAGTATCGCCATGCTTGGCCTGATACATAAGTATAGGCCCTCCCATTTTTAAAAACTTTTTTGGTACTAACTGCATTGTCAAAATTGCTGGTTGTACTTTTCCCGGCATTGTTTAAAGCAACTACATCTACATCAAGTAGGATAAATCCCTGTGTTTTTAAGTTCATGTTGTATTTTTATTGGTTTAAAATTTCTACTTCTGTTTCATCTTCCAAAACTGGCACTTCTACAACAAGTTGTATATCATGGAGCTTTTGATAAATTGCAATTAATAAAACATCTCTAACTTCTCTCCAGTTACCGCCATCAGGAAATAAATAATCCGCATAATCTTCAACAGTGACAAGAGGGGATTTTGAATCTCTTTGATAATTTTCACTATTTAACTTAACAATAAACTGTCGTAAACCGTGCGGTGATTTTTCGCCATTCAGCCTTTTAATACTTTTTGTTATGAAATCAGTTTCTCTGTTAAGGACAATAAAATCAGCTATTTGCAGGATTTTATTAATGGTTCGTTTTTCCATATTTTTAATTATTGTTTGATATTTTTCTACTATTATAAAAGGAAATGAATGATCAATATTCCAATATAGAATACTGCGTAATATAGACTGACCTGTCAATAGGTTTTTAAGTACATTATTTATCCAGGTTTGAAATGTCTCAAAAGGGATTTGCTCATTTTTACTTTCCCATATTTCTTTTTCTTTATTAAATAATGCTCCTTTGTGTTTTGAATTTTTATAATTATTTCCTATGAACTTATTCCATTCACGTCTTATGGTAATTCGATTACAAAATGCATAAAACCTGAAAACTTTCGAATCAAGCACGTGTACAACCACTTCAGGGCTTGCCCCAAAATTGGTAAAATGAAAAAGTGTTATGGTTACATTAGATTCATTAAATAATTCCTGCTCATCCTCCTGTGCAAGAAGTTTACTTAAATGTGTAATTAAATAGCTATCAGCAAAATTAAATAAAGCATTTGCAGGATTATTGAACTCAGACCTTAACACGCCTTCCGCAGTACCACTGCTTAACGCTTTTAAATTTTCTCTGCAATTTTTTACAACAAAGAATTCAGTTACTTTTTCAAAGTTGCTACTTAACATTGCGACCTTGTCACTTAATTGTATTAATCCAAGCGGCACAAAAAATATTCTTATTAAAATTTCTTTTGAAAGAAATAATCCTGATTCAAAATTGTGATGAAAATTAATAAAAGTACCTGACCCGGAAAGAATATGATTATCCCTGCCAGCAGAAAATAGTTTAGCTTTCCTACCCGATATCCTACAATATCCCTCTTGATTCGATTCAGTCTCTTCAATCAAACCTTTATAATATTTAAGAGCTTCTATAATCTTTTTTTTACCTACAAAAGCTGGTTGGGTAATTTTGGAGTTTAAAAAAAATGCATGCAGTTTACCGCTCCATTTATTCACATAAATATTCGTTGCATATTCAATTAGCCCCATTATGTCCTTATCTTTTAACTCAGGTAATGTCCATAAAAACTTTATTACCAATCCGCCTGTATCAGCAAACGGGTCACCGGTTAATCTGGTTAGCCATTCAGTATCTATATTTTTATTTTTCATCTTAGTTTTATTAATTCATTTTAAATCTTATTTAATAAATCATAATTCAAATCTCCACCGCCCACACGACAACTACCGTCGCCAACAAATTTTATTTATCTTATTTTTTAAAAAATCTATAAAGCCTTCCGGTTCATGAACGGTAACATCTTCAAATAAGCCCAGCACAAACCTGCCAATGCCATTGTAATCGGCTACCGGTATGGCTATTGTATAATGATTGTCATTTTGGGTAACAAATTGTTGCGACAGCGGGTACTCTTCTATTAATAAATTAGTTGCTTTTAAAGTTAGGGTCGCGCTAACGGTGGCAATCGGTGCGGGGGCTGCCATTCTAAAAACGTCAATAAATGGTAGGGCATGTTTTGGTGCATACCGCCAATAATTGGGTAGTATCTCAATGTTTTGTATGCGGGCAATTTTAAACTGTTTGCTGGTATTGGTCTCGGCATCGTAACACCATACGGCACTAAAATCTTCTAAAAAACTAAAGGGCTCAATGGTACGGTCGGTAATGGTTTGGCTGTTGGAGGAGCGGTAAGCAAGTAGTTTGGTTTGCTTTTTTTCTTTAATGGCCTGATGCAATTTTTGCATAATTTCTACACTGCTTTTTTGTTGCATTTCAGCCAATACCTTAAAGTTGTACAGGGTATTTAATTTGCACACTAAGCGATTTTTTACGGGTGTTTCACCTTCAATTAAAGCCATGGTCTGTAAAATAATATAAGCCTCTTCTTCTGAAAAAAATAACAGCTTTTGCAGGCTGCCCGCTTCGGGGGTTTCTGTTTCCAGCCTGTAGGTTCCACCATTGCTATTTATTACAAAACCGACTGATTTAAAAGTGGCTAAATACCTTTGTATGGTGCGCTCGTCAACATCATATTTTTTTGCTAACTCTGCTAAGCTATATTTCCTGCTTCCGCTTAGCAGCATCAATAGTTGTAACATCCTTTTTATTTTTACCTGATCCATACCATTGGTTTAGCTTATAAGTTTGCCGTAGTAATTTATACAATTTCCATACAACCCATACCCATAGCATTGTGCATGCCCATGCCCGCATTTAGTGCCAGCTTTATTAATGGTTCAGGTGCCTGCAGGCGCAGCCTGAATTTATCGAAGCCGCGTATTTTGGTGGCCGCATCGGTACCGGCTTTAATAGTTAATAACCGGTGCCTTGGAGGAAGCTTGAATAGTACAGGCTCTATAATAATAAGCTGTTTTAATCGATACAATTCATCATCGTCCAGTTGAGTAACGGCGGCATATTTCTCTACCAGGTTGGTAGTTACTAAACTTGTAAAATCTGCATCTTCCGGAGAAAGATAATCGTAATTGCCCCGTTCATTTTTGCGCCCTACCACCACAGGCGACACTGGCTGAAATAATATTGCCTTGCTATCTACCAACACAGGCACTTTTTCAGCAGTTACTTGTTGTACGATAAATACAGCCTTGCTTTTATTGTCAGCAATTTCTAGTTGTTGGTCGGTAAATAAACCCTGTATAAAATTTTCGGCTGCTTCAGGTACATGAAAACAAACAGTTAGGGTGGCAGTGTTTGTGCGCATAATTAGCCGGTCTCCCTCGATGTTGAAGTCTGTCCTTAAATCGGAGAATGTAAAAAGCTTAAATGTTTTTGCACGGTAATGATACCCTTGCTCGTGTAGAAAGGTAGCATAAGCTTCGTCGGCCCTATTAATAATTTTATAAATAGCTGCAGATAAGGGGTACTGATAGTTTAGCGTAATGCGCTGAAATGGTTGTACAGTAGCAAGGGTAAGTGTAAATCGCATAGTAGGTATTTAGATATTTTTATAGGGAAAGAATCAATTACTTGTTTATTAATACCGTTTACTTAATCAATTTTAAAGTGAATAAATATTGTATCTCTTATAAAAACTTTTTTGTAATAAGTTGCTAGTAACCACTTTTAAGAAGATTAGTTATCACAAAAAAATCTTCTTTTTCATTTAATGAATTATAAGCCGTGTATCAAAAGTTTTACTTACTATTAAAAATGAATGTAAACTTTATTTTTGTTGATAACAATTTATTATTTAAAATATTTGTAACTATTCAGTACCAAAAGTAGCAATTAAATGTAAAGCGTTTAAAACGTTATTGCCTGATTTGATGGTTGTGTCAATAACAGATCTTAGGATGGCAAATATATTTGCGTTTTCAAGAAACTTGAATTGGCCTGATATTTTTTGTTTCACCTTGATATTCCTTATAGCTCGCTCCGAACCGTTGTTGTCAGGC
>JANXVN010000098.1 GCA_025351645.1 Ferruginibacter sp. | reverse complement strand
TCCAATATTTTAGGATTTCAATCTTTTCAGATTTTGCTAAGGCGGCCCAAATTACCTTCTTAACCATTCGTCTATTTCTTTATCTACTTCTTCATTGTTAAAAAAGTTGCCTTTTTTTATCTCTTGTTGAGCATTTTCTATTTTTACTAATTGGCTATCGGATAAATGATAAAACGTACCTGCTTGTTCATCAACTTCTATTAAGCTGTAAATATCTTCCAATAAAGGCTCATCATCGTCCTTACTAATTTTTCTATCAATCTTTGTTTTAATTCAGCTACTTACATAAAATATGGTTTTAATAAAGTTAAGGACATTCCTACAACCTAATTAAAGGTTAGTAAACGGTCTTCCTCTTCCCACTCTCAAAATCTTTAAACATAAACGCCCCTAATTTATCCAGAGATGCAAAAAATGCTTTGCCATTATTTGTTTCCGTAAACTCCTGTACAAACTTTTGCAAATAAGGGTCGCTCGCTATCATAAAAGTAGTGATAGGGATTTTTAGCTTTTTACATTGCGTAGCTAAACTCATGCAGCGGTTCAATATTTTTCTATCAGAGCCAAAACTATTTTTGTAATATTTGGCGCCTACTTTTAAGCAGGTAGGCTTGCCATCTGTTATCATAAAAATCTGTTTGTTAGGGTTACGCCTTTTACGTAAAATATCCATAGCTAATTCAAGCCCGGCAACGGTATTGGTATGGTACGGGCCAACCTGTAAATACGGCAAATCTTTCACCTCTATCGTCCATGCATCGTTACCAAAAACTACTATGTCCAAGGTATCTTTTGGGTATTTTGTCTGGATGAGTTCTGCCAACGCCATCGCTACTTTTTTGGCAGGTGTTATCCTGTCTTCGCCATACAAAATCATAGAATGGGAAATATCGATCATCAGCACGGTGCTTGTCTGAGATTTAAAATCTGTTTCCCTTATTTCCAGGTCATCTTCATGCAAGCGGAAACTTTCTGACCCGTGGTTAATTTGCGCATTGCGGATGGAAGCGGTAAAATCTATCTGCTCCAGCGTATCGCCAAATTGATAAGGCCTTGTTTCAGGATTGATTTCATCTCCACCGCCTGGCTTAAATGTTTGGTGGTTGCCTTGCTTTGTTTTTTTAAGCTTGCCAAAAATTTCTTCCAGGCTTTTTTTACGGATGCCTTGTTCTGTTTTTGGGGTGATTTTTATTTCGCCTGTGCCTTTTTTATCATCTACGTACCCTTTTTCTTTAAGGTCTTCAAAAAAATCGCCCATGCCATATTTGTTATCAGTAAGCTTATATTCCTTATCAAGCTCGTTCATCCATTGCATTGCTTCGCCAACATCGCCGTTGGTATACGTAATTAATTGGGTAAAAATATCCAGCAGTTGCTCGAATTGGCTTTTAGCATTCTGGCTGGGATCATATTTGGTGAAATTAAATCCTATCATAAAAATTGTATTAAGATGGCTAATTGGTAGTAGCGCACCAATAAAAACTATATCATAAAAAAAATAAACCTACTTAAACATGCTGACCACAATTTACAAAACAATTAGTTGAAGCAATAAGTTCGATTGCAAATAAAAAACCTTCCACTTGTTAAGGTGGAAGGTTTGCCCCCCATCCCCTGAAGGGAGTATTGGAAGAGAATATGTTAATCGGTATGTTATAAAGTTTATACCTTTTTAAAAGGTGTAAACTTTATAACACCAATCCGCGTCCTTATTTCTTTTTACCGCTATCAACTTTTTTAGGGGTTGATGGTACGGGAGTGTTATTAATGGCCTGTTGTAGTTCCGCAGGTAATTGCTTTGGGTTTTTAAATTGCTGTTCCATTTGCTGAATACCCCTTAAAAATTGCGTAGCTACAGATAAATCGCCTCTTTCGCCATCAAATTGCGCCAGCCTTGTTTCGTTAAGGCTATTGTAGTAAGTTACCTGCTGTTCAAGGTCTTTCTTTAAGCTACGGGTAACTTTCTCTGCCAAAGCAGTATCGCCCGCTTTGTAACAGGCTTCCAAAAATTGATAACTAACATAATTATGCTGCTGGTAACGGCTTACCATACCATAGCTCATATTTTCATCCAACATGCCAGCATCGCATTTCTCCAACATTTTTTTAGCCTCATCAATTTTGCCGTTCTCTGCTAAATTGCCAGCAGCCTTTGCATACGCTAAACGAATACTGATTAAATGCCTGCGGTTCTCTTCATCGAAATAAACATTTTTTACATTGGCACCGCCAAATACAAATTGCTTCATCATTTTATCATATACCCAATCCTGGTTTACTTCTTTATTAAGTACGGGTACCAGCCTGTAGGTAAGCCCATCCTGGCGCAGGTATTTCGCAAAGCCAAGTTCCCCATATTCTGATGTAAAGTAAATAGGGCGTTTCCATTTATTGGCTGCAACAATATTTAGCACAGCTGTTTCGCCCTTTTGTAAACCACTTCTTGCAGGTATATCAAACTTTAATTCGCTTACTACGCTATCGTTTGCGTTTACAGTGCCGTTCAATCTTACCAGGTTTAAATCTACCGGTACAGAAACTTTACGGCTAGGAAAAACATTCAACGAACTACCATCCCTTGCCTGTTCCATCCTTGTAGGGTCATCGCTGCCAGCATAATCTTTCATCATGGTGTAAAGGTCCATGTAAGCATTTGGGTCTACGCCAGCTTTTGGTGCGTAATAAATATAATCTCTTTTGGCGCCTTCAATTTGTGCGGCGGTCCAGATAGCATCAATCGGGTCGCTCTGGTTTATTTTGTAGCGTAACTGGTTTATGTAAGAATCTGTGCCTAATAAACTAGAGTTGATAACCCGTATATCCCTGCGGATGCCTTCTACTTCCTGCGCATACCATAATGGGTAAGTATCGTTATCGCCAAACGTAACTAAAATAGCGTTAGGGGCGCAGCTTTGCAGGTAATCGATGGCAAGGTCACGGGCCAATGTTTTTCTGCCACGGTCATGGTCATCCCACTCCTGGTTGCACATAATCACAGGCACTGCTAAAAAGCAAGCCCCAGCAGCCACATAAGTGGCTACATTGGCTTTCATTACTTTGGCCAATAGCTCCTGCACATACAATACACCCAAGCCTATCCAGAATGCAAACGCATAAAAGGAACCTACAAATGCGTAATCCCTTTCTCTTGGCTGGTTGCCCGGCATGTTTAAATAAATAGAAATGGCAACGCCGGTAAAAAAGAATAGCAGCCCAATTACAAGCCCATCTCTTTTGTTTCTTTTATATTGATAAGCAATACCAAATAAGCCTAAAATAAGCGGGAAGGCAAACAAGCTGTTATTGGCTTTATTCTTCTTCATGCTATCTGGCATAAAGGCCTGGTTGCCCAGCCTTAAGTTATCTAACGGGGCAATGCCGGTTTTCCAGTTGCCATCCCTAACATTATTCATCACTACGCCTTGTACATCATTTTGCTTGCCGGCAAAATTCCACATAAAATAACGCATGTACATCCAGCCAATCTGGTACTGCATAAAAAAGTTGATGTTATCGCCCATTGTTGGCTTGCCGCTCCATTCGCCTGTCTTCGGGTCTTTGCCAATGCCTGCAAAGCTTGCGTAATAATCAGCATGGCCCTGTTCATTGCTCTGGTCCCACATCCTCGGAAAAACATGCTTGTCTTCATCCGCATAAGTAGTTTCTACACTGCGGCCGTTCTTTACATATTTATCTTTCCCTTTAATATAAGTATCAATGTATTGCTGATCGGTTGGCTGGGCGGTAAAATCTTGCCCTATAGTCAAAGGGTAATCACCGTATTGTTCACGTGCTAAATAACCTACTAAGTTCACCGGGTTATCTACATTATACATATCTATTGCAGTATCTGCATTGCTGCGTATTAACGTAGTAAAATAACTTGTATAGCCTAACAACATAAAAGTAAAGCTCCAAATGCCCAGCTTTAAAAAGTTCCAGTTGTTTTTATTGGCAATGCGCAGCCCAAAATAAATAAGCACGGCTACCATCACAAAGAAAAATGCAAAGCCGCTAAAAAAGGGCAGCCCAAAACTATTCACAAATAAAATATCAAAATTGCCGGCACCTTTAATGGTCCATTGTATCACTGCTTTTTGGATGATGCCTGTTATAGCACAACCAATAATAAACGCAAAGAAAATGCCCCACTTGGTAGTCTTGTATCTTTTAAAATAATAAATCATTACCATGGCGGGTATTGTCAGCAGGTTTAGCAAATGCACGCCTATCGATAAGCCCATCAAATAAAATATAAGTATCAGCCATCTATCGGCTCCGGTAAAATGACCGGTAATGCCCAGCTTGTTTTCTTCCGTAACGGCAGATTCCCACTTTACCATGGCCCAAAATACAAGGGCGGTAAAAAAAGAGGACAACGCATATACTTCGCCTTCAACAGCACTGTACCAGAATGAATCAGAAAAACAATAGGCCAGCGCACCAACTGCACCAGCAGCAACAATGCTAAATAATTGCCCGTTGGTTAATTCTTCGTTGCCTTTTTGCACCAGCTTTTTTGCGTAATGCGTAATGCTCCAGTATAAAAATAAAATAGTAAAACCGCTTGCCAGCGCACTCATTAAGTTGATGCCGGTTGCAGCATGGTGCTCATCAAACCACATCATAAATAAACGCCCTATCAATACAAAAAGTGGTGCCCCTGGTGGATGGGGGATTTGTAATTTATAAGCACTGGAAGCAAACTCGCCGCAATCCCACAAGCTGCCGGTTGCCTCCATGGTCATAATGTACACTGTACAGGCAATGATACAAACAATCCATCCAGAGATGTTGTTGACACGTTTAAAATTCATATAGAAGTTGGTTTATGAGTGGGCAAATATAAAACTATAGAACCATTGAAAGGCCGGGATAACATTATTTTATGAATTTTGGCGTACAAAGGGTAAAGTTCGGCGTATAAAAGGTTTGCTGGGTAAGGTTTTATTACAAATATTTGTAAAAATTTTAAGCATGAAAAAGATAGTTTTCTTTGCACTTGCAATAGCTGCGTTAAATGCCTCGTGCCAGCACATGGATGCCAGCGGCAATATAGTAACTGAAACCAGGCACACCGGTAATTTTACCGGCATTGATGTAGGCAGTGCCTTTGAAGTAGAAGTAAAAAGCGGGCCATCCACAGAAATAACTGTTGAAGCCGATGACAATATAATTAAAAACATACAAACAGAAGTATCTGGAAATACTTTAAATATCAGGCTAAAAAATGGCTTTAATTTTAGCAATGGGCACTTTAAAGTATTTGTGGCCGCACCCAATATCAATACCCTAAAAAGTTCCGGGGCTGCCACCATCAACATAAAAAATATTTTAAAAAACGATGATAAAATGGTGCTGGAAGCATCAGGCGCCTCCTCCATAAACGGCGAAATAAATGCACCCCAAACATTGGTTGATGCAAGTGGCGCCGCTGGAATAAATGTAACCGGCCGCACCAAAAATTACGAGGTAGAAGCATCTGGCAGCAGCAATGTAAAAACAGCGGGGCTAATGAGCGAAACAACCAAGGTAAATTCATCTGGCGCAGCTTCGGTGGGTGTTTATTCAAGCTTAAGCCTTACTGTAGACGCGAGTGGCGCTTCCAATGTACATTACAGCGGCGCCGGCAATACGGCTATTAAAACGAGCGGTGCCGGCAATGCTACAAAAGATTAAAATAAAGTGTACTAATAAAAGCCTGTTACTGTATTACGATAGTAGGTTTTTAATATAGTTTTCGGTAAATAAGTAAGTAGGTACTGGTAACTATTTTTTCTTTTTGAGCCGGCCAATACAGCAGCCATGTGGCACTGCGGTGGCGTCGCACTCTTTTACATTTGTTCTTTACTGAGCTCCTCCTATAATTGCTACCTTATTTGTTATGGGATTAAGTAGTTCATTTGCAAATGCGGGCTATTCCTAGGGCCTCAAATAGAAAGTGCTAGAAATTTTAAATGCAAGGCGGTAACAAATCAAAGTTGTTTGAGGCGGCATAAGCTAAAAGCCATTTTGCTCTACCGCCGAGTTCTTTAATTTTAGTCCTTGCATTTAAAATTTCAGCCTTTCTATTTGAGGCCTTGATTTTGTTTCTTTTTTTATCAAGAAAAAAAAGAAAAGCAGGGACTTGTATATAATAA
>JANXVN010000093.1 GCA_025351645.1 Ferruginibacter sp. | reverse complement strand
GATAATGCTGGTCAAGATGTGGCTGCGGGGCATCCATCATAAATGTTCGGAAAAGTTCCTGCAGGGCTATCTTGACGAGTATACTTTCAGGTTCAACAACCGTAACCAAAGGCATAAAATATTTGGCCTGTTAGTGGGGCAAATGATAAACCTTCAACCACAGCCTTTTACACGACCAAAAAGAGTTTGCGCATGTAACACCTAATTCTATAAAATTAAACACCCTTTTTAAATCTAAATTTTTGTCTCATCCCAAACCGTTAATACCTTACCCAAAACCCACCAGCCACGGCTCTTTCAGCGCATCTGAAATATGCCTGAAAATAAGTATAGGGGGCTTTCATGCCTAAACACATTTTCATCTGGTAAATAATAGTATACTGTGCAATAATTTTTTCCATGCCCTGTTTTCATTTTATATGATGATATAGCGGGCTGAAAAAAACAGCCGGCATATATTTTTCACCAACGCTGTATTACTAACAATTACCCATTGTTTACGAAACTGTCCGAAGGCTTAAGATAAATTAATTTCGGAAATAAACCAGCATATTTAAGTATAGCTATCAACAGAAGTGGCACCATCGTTCCATTTCATGTTGCCCCATCCTGTTTCAAAATTTTCAACCCTTTGGATTAAGTCATTCCTGGATGTTGACCCACCTGTTTTTCTGCGGTTTTGTTAACGGAGGTCATTCCGGCATGTTAACCATCCCGCAGGTAATAATTGTTGGATGCTTTTACTTTTTTGCTCCTCTCTAAACAAAAGGAGTAATGTTACAAAAGCCTGTAACAATTAAACAGATCCTGCAACTTAAAAATGAGGATATCGGTATCCGGGAGATTGTACGCCGTACTGGTATTAGCCGCAATAGCGTGCGAAAATACCTTGCCCTGCTGGATTCTATGTAAGATCCATAGGCAGATCTCAGGCCTGCAAAGATAATTTTTGATCAAGAAAATATACACGGATTGATTAAAGGCAAAAGGGATAATCGTATCAATTTTTTTGTGCGTTGCTTTCGATTTCAGCTATAGCATTCTTTATTCGATATAACCTGACCCTTGCTTCAGTACTATTTATTTCAACCATCCTTCCTTTATTGCATCATAACTTATGCTGTAATATCTTCGTTTACTTTTAAAACGTTATCCTTAACTTTAGTGCTACCCTATTATTTTTTTTAATTCGGTTGGTATCAGGCAAAACCAGCACATTTACTTTGCTTTGCTTTGCTTCATAAACATTAGCGGTTTATGGCTACTTCTTATAACATGTTTTGGTACATATTTTTCAAAAATGAGCCCTTTTTACTGAAAAAAAATGCAAAGCACCATTATCATATAATGCCTTCCTCGCTGTCTTTAATACTCCCTTTATAAACAACCTTTGCCTTTGTTATAGTTATGCTTTCTTCTTGCCTTTCTCTTAATTTGGCTTCTTTACTTGGTTCCTAAAACAGCAGCAATTAATATCATCATGCCAGCAATAGGGTTTTCAATAAATCACGTCAAGGCAACCAATTTCCAAAATGCCTCGTTCTACTTATTACCAACCAATTTTTAACCGGGGTATTGCTGCGTATAAGGTGAAACAAGCGTACACTATCCTTCAAACATTTTTATGAAAAATATTATTTTATCAGCAAGCGCTATAGCTGTATTGCTGTTAGCATCTTGCAAAAAAGATGATTCAACAACGCCGCCTGTAACACCGGTTGTGCCTCGTACAGCTATACATATTGATAGCAGCAATGCCACGCTGGGCAAGCACATTGTAGATAAAGACGGCAAAGCCCTGTACTTTTTTAGCAATGATGTTGCCGGCGCATCTACCTGCACCGGTGGCTGCTTAACGGCCTGGCCAATTTTTTATGTAGACAATAGTGCCGCCACTTACAGCGATGGGCTTTTGGAAGATGATTTTAAAACTATCACCACCCCAGCCGGCACCAAACAAACAACGTATAAAGGCTGGCCATTATATTATTTTGCACCAGGTGGTGTGCAGGAGGCCGCCGGCAAAACTACTGGCGAAGGCGTAGGCAATATTTGGTTTGTAGCAAAAACCAACTATTCTATAATGTTGGCAAACGCCCAGCTTATAGGCGCTAACGGTACCAGCTACCAAAGCAATTATGCAGCAGGCACCGGCAATACAAATTATTTTGTAGATGGCAAAGGCAACACCTTATATGCTTTTGGGCACGATAGCTCGAGGATAAATAAATTTACCAAGCCAGATTTTAGTAATGATGCCGCTTGGCCTATTTACCAAACAGATAATATTACAGTGCCTTCTACACTTGATAAGTCTTTGTTTGTGGTTACAACTTTTAACGGCAAAAAACAACTCGCCTACAAAGGCTGGCCGCTATATTATTTTGGCGGCGATAGTGGCATAAGGGGTACAAATAAAGGCATTACCATACCAGCATTTTTACCCGTCGGCTCAACGTGGCCAATTGTTTTTAAAGATGTTGCGGCGGCGCCATAAACTTTTTTCATTGCAGGTTTTAGTAAAAAGGGCTTCAATCTTTATGGTTGAGGCCTTTTTTATTTACGCGTTCATTTTTAAGTAGTAAATGCCGCTTTGGCTTTATCAGCTTGAAATATTAAAATTTGCAAAAAGCAAAACAGCAATTTATAGTGTTTTTTTTCTGTACATTTATTAACCATGCAACACTTAATACATCTTAATAAAGATAAAAAGCTCAAAGAAATTATTGCCCTGCAAGAGCCTTATGTGCTGCAGACAAAAAAGAATGTGTACCTGCGTTTGTGTGGCTCTATCATGAGCCAGCAGTTAAGCACCAAAGTGGCCGCGGTTATTTTTGAGCGCTTCATCAACCTGTATAAAAATAAAAGACCAACGCCCCTGCAAATAGTTGAAACACCTTTAGAAACCCTGCGCAGCATAGGCCTATCCAACGCTAAAAGCCGCTACGTGCAAAATGTTTGCGAATTTTTTTTAGTAGAAAACCTAACCGATGCAAAGCTCAATAAAATGAGCAACGAAGACATCATTAAATACCTCACGCAAATAAAGGGGGTAGGGCAGTGGACGGTTGAAATGATACTAATGTTTACCCTTGGCAGGGAAGATGTTTTTGCGTTAGATGACCTTGGCATACAACAAAGCTTTGCCCGCTTATACGGGTTTGATGTTACCGATAAAAAAGCATTGCGTATAAAGATGATAGCAATTTCCTTCGCCTGGAGCCCTTACCGCACCTACGCCTGCAAATATCTTTGGGGATGGAAGGACAATTCGCCGAAAATTTAAAGTACGATCGCGGCCACAATTTGTTCTAAATATTTTTTGTCTGTTTCATCAAACAAGCCCTCTATTTCGCTATCTACATCCAACACGCCAAGTACTTCCTTATTACGGATAATAGGCACAACAATTTCTGAAATGGATAAGCTGCTGCAAGCAATATGGCCGGCAAATTTTGTAACATCCGGCACCACTAAAGTTTGCGCTTGCTGCCAGCTGCTGCCACAAACGCCTCGGCCTTTTTTAATCCGCGTACATGCCACCGGCCCCTGAAACGGACCTAGCACCAGTTCATCTTTTTTAACCAAATAAAACCCTACCCACAACCAGCCGAACTGTTCTTTTAAAGCTGCCCCAATATTTGCCAGGTTAGCCACCAGGTCTGGCTCGCCATCAATTAAAGCCAAAATTTGAGGAATGATAGCTTCATAATTTTGCTGCTTAGTGCCTTGTATAATTTCTAAGTCTTCTGCCATAACGCAAAGATAATACTACAAAATGTTGGTACCGCATTGCAATGCGGTACCAACATTTTAATTTTTAGGCTATATTTGAACTGAAAACTAACCAGCCATTAATGAACAATACAGATAAGCTGCCTAACGCACCTAAAAGATGGGATACCTCAAATGGACATTCTCCCATGGCCAACCTGGCAAACCATTTTCATCCCATTACCGAGGCCACCTTTAAATTTATAGATGAGCATACTTTTAAAGTATCTATTTTAAAAGGAAAATATCTTTTAAAGCCAGGCGATATTTGCGAGCATATTTATTTTATACAAAAGGGCGCCATCAGGGCTTTTATAAAAGAAGGCAGCAAAGATATTACCACCTGGATAACAACAGAAAATGAAATGGCCACTTCCATCAGGGGGTTCGAAACGCAGGAACCGTGCCTCGAAAGTATACAGGCCATTGAAGATTGCGAACTGGTAGCAGCCAGTTATAAAGACCTGCAGCATCTTTATAATACGAGCCTTGAAATGAACATCGTAGCCCGCAAACTATACGAATTTTATTACAGGGCCGCAGAAGAAAGAGCCTACATAAGCCGATTATCAAAAGCCTCCTCAAAGTACTTGCATTTTGTAAATACCCGAGGCGCCCTCCTCAACCGCATACCCCTAAAATATATAGCCAGCTACCTCGGCATGACGATTGAAACCCTAAGCCGCATGCGCAGTAAATTGGTGCAGAAGAAATAGTTTTTTGTATTTCTTTTATGGTTTTTTGCCGGGCAAAAGATACCGCATCATTTTAATCCGCCAAGCTAAAAAAACTTATAACTCCTAACTTATAACTATGTTGGCGCCCCTTCGGCCGGGCTCATCCACTACAATCTTTTTTGCGGGCGGCCCGCCAAAAAAAGGATTTTCGCTGCTATCCCTGGCGCTTCAACCCGAATAGTATTACTATTTTTATACCAATGCCGTTAAGTTAAGGATCTATATGTTTGTCTTTACCTCACCCTAACCCTCTCCAAAGGAGAGGAAAGGTCTTAACTTAACGGCATTGATTTTTATACAGTAAAATTTTTCTAAAACAAAGCCCTCATTACGTCAGGCAATGAGGGCTTTATTATTTTATGTTTTATAAAAAGATTACCTTATAAAAGTATTAATAATAATTACAGCGTCTTCTTAAAAAATGCCTGCATATCGCTCCACGATTTTTTATCTGCAACTTCATTATACTCAATCGGCATATTGAATTTTTTACCTTTTTCTGTAGCAGCTGGGTTTGTAAATGCATGCGTGGCGTTGGGGTAAACAATAAAAGTATAAGGCACATTTAATGAATCAAGGTTGCCTTTAAAATTCTTCACATCGGCTTCTGGTACAAATTTATCCGCACCGCCATGGCAAACTAAAATTTGCGCCTTGGTAGATCCTGCTGTTGCAGGCGCTGTTGCCAGCCCTCCATGAAAGCTTACCACAGTCTTTAAATCTGTGCCTAGCTTGGCGGCGTTTAAAACCATGCTGCCACCAAAGCAATAACCAATAGCGGCTATTTTGTTGGCATCTGTTTGCGGGTATTTTTTTATTTCTGCAATAGCCGCTTCAATCCTGGTTTTGCCTAACTGCGGGTCTTTATAAAATGGGCTGGCGTAGCTCATTGCTTCCGTTGGGTTAGCGGCAATCTTATCGTCGCCATACATGTCTGTAGCAATAGCAATGTAGCCAAGCTCTGCTAATTTATGCGCACGCATTTTTGTATAGTCATCGTTGCCCCACCACTCTGGCACTACAATTACAGCAGGCCTTTTACCTTTTTGGGTTTCATTGTACACAACAATACTTTTTAAGGTTACGCCATTGCTGGTGTAAGTAACAGCCTCTTCTTTAATAGATGCAGCCCGCTGTGCTGTAACAGATAACACGCCGCTGATAAATACGATAGATAAAAAAGCTTTTAGATAATTTTTCATTGTTTTATTTTTTTTATTACTAGTTAACTGAAACACCTGCGCTGCATAATTGTTTATCACAAAACATCAAACTCATTTTTAGGTTGATGTTTGTTAGTTCTTTATTTTACAAGCTTTAATTCGTTAATGATATTTTTTGCGCCGCCTAGTTTATCAATGCACCATAATACATAACGCACATCCACACAAATGGTGCGGTTAAGGTCTTTATCAAAAGTAATCTTATGGCTTAAGGCTTCGTAGTTGCCGTCAAATGCAAGCCCTATTAAATTGCCACTGCCATCAATTACGGGGCTGCCGCTGTTGCCGCCGGTTATATCGTTGGTGGTTATAAAGTCTATCACTAAATCGTTCCTCCCTTTATCAATATACTGCCCAAAGTCTCTTTTCTTCAATAGCTCAATTTGTTTTGCCGGCAAGTCGAACTCGTAATCGCCTGCAATATATTTATCCAAAATTCCTTTAGCGGTAGTCAGGTAATCGTACTTAACGGCATTGCCCGGACTATAACTTTTTACGTTGCCGTAGCTTACCCGCATGCTAAAGTTCGCATCGGGGTACATTTTGCTGGCGGCTGTTGGGTTCATTTCCATTATGCCCTTCAGGTAACTTTTGCCCAGCTCTGCATTTTTGCTGGTAAATGCTGCGTATAAAGAGGCGTACTTAAGGTTATAATTTTTTACAAATGCCGCAGCGTATGCAAAGGCCGGGTCTGCCTGCAACACGGTAGCATCAGGCCTTGCGGTAAAGGCTGCCCATTTTACATCATCAAAAATCATCGTTTGTGCAAATACATCCTTGGCCCATTTTTTAAATGTTTCATCGTCCCTCAAATCTCCGTAGCTTGTTTTTATGCTTTGGTAAAAACCAATGGGGTGCTGACTTTTATCTATGTCGGTATAAAAAATCATAGCCATCTTTGCGAGTATTTGTTCATCGCTTATTTTATCTTCGGCCGTTAAAAAAGTTTTTCTTATAACCCCAGCTGCTTCTATTGATTTTTTTATTTCTGCAGATGAAATGCCCGTCTTCACCAAATTAGTTTCTATACCAATTAACGATGCTGCAAAAGCCGCCAATGGCGAGCCTAGTATGCCCTCGTTTAAATACTGGCGTTGTTTGCTATAAGGAGTCCATGCAGCATAATTTTTTTCATAGCCGTCAAAAATATTTTCGTACTCAGGTTTTCCTTTTGCCCAGTCGGCAAACTTTTTTTCATAAGCCTGCTTCTGCTCAAAGGTTTTAAATTTGATAAGCTGTTTTGTTTCGCCATCGTAAAATTTCCAGTAATTCGCAATGCCTGCATAATTGCTTGCCAACTTCAATTTTACAGCCGGGTTTTTTATCATTTGTCCGTGCATCAGCTTCAGGCGCACATCCCTTAAATTAACCAGGCTTGGGTTTTCTATTTCATTTTTAAGTTTAATGCCATAACTGGTTTCATAACGGTTTGTGCTGCCGGGGTAGCCGTAAATCATAGCATAGTCGCCATCTTTAATACCTTTGATGCTAACGGGTAAAAAGTATTTTGGTTTTAAGGGCGTGTTGCCTTCGTTGTAATCCGCGGGCTTGCCATCTTTAGCAGCGTAAACCCTAAAAATAGAAAAATCGCCTGTATGGCGTGGCCATTCCCAGTTATCGGTATCACCGCCAAACTTGCCAACTTTTTCTGGAGGGGCGCCCACCAGGCGTATATCCCTGTAGGTTTTGTACACGTACATAAGGTATTGGTTTCCTTTAAACATGCTGTAAACCCTGCCAGCCAAGCCGTTCTCCTTATCTAATACTTTATCTGTAATTGTTTTGTAAACCTCTTGGGTTTTTGCAGCCCTGTCTGCCCATGCCAAACCTTTAAAGCCTTCTTCCACTTCTTTGGTTACATCTACAATCCTATCTAAAAACTGCACGGTTAGTTCGCTCTTTATTTCCTGTCCTTTGTTGAAGGCGTAAAAGCCATCTTCTAAATAATTATGCTCCACCGTACTTGCACCGGCAATGGCAGCATAACCACAATGGTGGTTAGTAAATATTAACCCTTCGTTGCTTACTATTTCGCCGGTGCAGCCACCGCCGAAAATTAAGATGGCATCTTTTAAAGACGAGCCGTTGACGGAGTACAGTTGTTCTTTTGTTAGCTTAAGGCCTTTTTTCACCATATTATCATACACTTGCTGGCCAAGCAGCATGGGTAGCCACATGCCTTCATCTGCACTTGCTTTTAATAAGCAAAAGCTTAATAAAATGGAAACAAAAATCTTCTTCATATTTTAATTTTTTAAAAGACAAACGTACGTTAAAATGATGATTGCCGCATTTTTTATGACATCCATTTATAGATAGCATTACGGCTTGTTTTTATTTTTTTAACATAACGAATTGCAAATTTTTAACAGCTTAACCTATTCATAAAATAATAACCAAAACGCAATTTGTAAGCATTAATTTTGTTATTTTAATTAAAAGAGATGCATGGCCATTTTTGATTTAAAAATTCCTAAAAGTATAGCAAGGGCCTTAAACCTGCCAGTAAGCAATGCCAGGCACCAACAATTAAAGGTGTTAAAGAAATTGTTGCGTAAGGCCAGGTTTACACAGTTTGGCCAGCAATACAAGTTTGATGAAATATTGATGAGCAGGCACACAGGCAAAAAATTTCAACAATTAGTACCTACATACAATTACAGCAAAATATATAAAGAATGGTGGCATAAAACATTAGATGGCACATCAGATGTTTGCTGGCCGGGCGTTATAAAATACTTTGCGCTTAGCAGTGGCACAAGTGAAGCTTCGAGCAAATACATACCTATAACAAAAGACCTTATACGCAGCAATACATTAACCAGCTTTAAGCAATTGCTAAGCCTTGCAAAATATGAAGATGTGCCAAAAAGCGCCATTGGCAAGGGCTGGCTTTTATTAGGTGGCAGCACGCAATTACAAAAAGGCGCTACTTATTATGCCGGCGATTTAAGCGGTATTCAACAAAAAAACATTCCTTTTTGGATACTAGGGCTTGGGATTTACAAGCCTGGGATAAAAATTGCTAAAGAAAAAGACTGGGCAACAAAATTAGAAGAAGTTGTTAGCAATGCGCCCAATTGGGATATTGGTTTTATTGTTGGCGTGCCTGCCTGGCTGCAGCTTTGCATGGAAAAAATCATTGAACGCTATAACCTCAACAGCATCCACGATATATGGCCTAACCTGGCGTTTTATGTACATGGCGGCGTAGCGATGGAGCCATACAAAAAGGGCTTTGAAAAATTATTGGGCAAGCCTATTACTTATATTGAAACCTACCTTGCAAGCGAAGGTTTTTTAGCGTATCAAAACAGGCAGGGCGCGGTGGGCATGCACCTGGCGTTAAGCAATAACATTTTTTTTGAGTTTGTGCCTTTTGATGAGCACAACTTTGACAGCGAGGGCAATATGGTGGAAAACCCTGAGGTGTACATGATACATGAAATAGAAGAAAATAAAGACTATTCTATTTTGATAAGCACCAACGCCGGTGCCTGGCGGTATGCCATTGGCGATACCGTAAAACTGATAGACAAAGAAAGAAGCGAGATAATTATTACCGGCCGTACCAACCATTATTTAAGTTTGGTGGGCGAGCATTTGAGTGTTGATAACATGAACAAAGCCATTGAAATGGTGAGTGAAGAACTCAATATTTCTATCCCTGAATTTACGGTGGCCGGTGTGCCGCATGGCTTATTTTTTGCCCACCACTGGTACGTTGCTACGGATGACGCTGTTGATAAAGAAATGCTGCGCTTACGCATTGATGCAAAATTAAAAGAACTGAATGATGATTACGAAGTAGAAAGGAAACATGCTTTAAAAGAAGTTTTTGTAACCGTACTTTCAGAAAATACTTTTATGGAGTTTATGCGCTCTAAGGGCAAGGTTGGTGGCCAGCACAAGTTTCCGCGTGTGTTAAAAGCTGTTATGCTGGACGATTGGCAGAAATTTTTGAAAACTACGAAGGCTACTTCAGAGTTTGTGAAAGTTTAAATTTCCGAAATTGCGATGAATTGCCTATGAATTAACCTATGGGTAATTCATAGCAATTTCGCAGCCCTTATCAAATCTTCCGGTGTATCTATTTCTACCCCCATGTATTGTGTTACAACCATTTTTAATGCAATGCCATTTTCTAAATAACGGAGGCATTCAATTTTTTCGGCGGCTTCTAACGGCGTTATTGCCCAGTTGGTAAAATTCATCAAGGCATTTTTGCGAAAGGCATATACGCCTATATGTTCGTAATAAATTGGGGTAATTGATTGGTCACGTTGATACGGTATAACGCTTCTGCTAAACATCAGTGAGTCCATGTTTTTATTAACGGCTACCTTTACATAGTTAGCGTCGTTTATAAACTGCGCTTCTTTTAATACCTGCATCAGCGAAGCTACCTGTACATTTTTACCTTCTTCGCCATCAAAAATAGCCAATAGTTTTTGCAGCGGTTCTTTTTGCACAAAGGGCTCATCGCCCTGCACGTTTACAACAATTTCCACATCCATTTCTGCTACCGCTTCGGCTATGCGGTCGCTGCCACTTTCGTGCTGGCGTATGCTCATTATAGCTTTGCCGCCATTGCTTGTAATTTCTTTAAAAATAATATCGCTGTCTGTTACCACTACAACTTCATCAAATAAATTTGTTGCCAATGTATTGTCGTAAGTGTGGCGGATAACCGTTTTGCTGCCTAATTGTTGCATTAGTTTGCCCGGAAACCGGCTTGCTGCATACCGGGCCGGTATCATTGCTATTTTTTTCATACTTAAATTATTGGCGCTAAAGTTACAAGGAATATTTTTGTGGGTGTGCCAAAAACAACATGGAAGTATTATATTTGGGTAGAATCGGTTTTTATTGATATGCATGCCAGCTAATCTTATAAAAACGATTTACCATGCAAACAAGCGAACTACTGCAAACCTATTTGGTTGATGGAAACACGTGGGACGAGATGTATGCCGACGCATCCGTTAGGGAACAATATAAAAAAGCTGTAGCGTTTATGCAGCAGCTTTCTATTGACGAGCTTAATAAAAAAGAAGAATTGGCCAAACGGCTTTTTATGAGCCAGGGCATAACGTTTACTGTGTATAACAGTGGCGAAGGCATTGAAAAAATATTTCCATTTGATATTATTCCTCGCATAATTACGGCCGCAGAGTGGGATTATATTGAAAAAGGCATTAAGCAACGGCTTAAGGCACTTAATCTTTTTTTAAAAGATATTTATAGCAATCAATTCATTATTAAAGATGGCGTAGTGCCGGCGGAAATGATTTATAGCTGCCCGCATTACCTGCGGGAAATGCAAAACTTTCCTGTGCCGTACGATATTTACATCCACATTTCCGGCATTGACCTTATCCGCAACAGCGATGGGTCTTTTTATATTTTAGAAGATAACTTACGTACGCCTAGCGGAGTGAGTTATATGCTGGAAAACAGGGAAATTACCAAGCGTATCTTTCCTGACCTGTTGCCACAAAACAATGTGCGCAGCGTTACGGAATACCCAGCCATATTACATAGAAATTTAGTATCGCTTTCGCCAAGGCAGATAAAAAACCCCACCATTGTTTTGCTTACGCCGGGCATTTACAACTCAGCCTATTTTGAGCATACAACGTTGGCCAGGCTAATGGGTGTTGAGCTGGTTGAAGGAAGCGACCTGGTAGTTGACAACCACAAAGTGTACATGAAAACTACTAGTGGCTTGCAGCAGGTAGATGTTATTTACAGAAGGGTAGATGATGAATTTTTAGACCCGTTAGCATTTGATGCCGGCAGTAAATTAGGCGTTGCAGGTATAATGAGCGCTTATAGAAAAGGCAATGTGGCTATCGTAAACGCAGTAGGCAATGGCGTTGCTGATGATAAGGCCATTTATACTTTTGTGCCGGCAATGATACGGTATTATTTAAACGAAGAACCTATCCTTAAAAATGTACCCACCTATCAATTAGGCAAAGATGAAGAACGGGAGCATGTATTTAAGAATATTACCGATATGGTAATTAAAAAAACCAACGAAAGTGGTGGCTATGGCATGCTGATGGGCTGTGCGGCATCTGAAGAAGAAATTATAAAATATAAGGCTGAGGTGATATTAAACCCAAGGCAATTTATAGCGCAGCCAATTATTAGCTTATCATCGGCGCCTTGTTATATTGGAGGCAAGCTTCAGCCGCGCCGCATTGATTTAAGGCCGTATGCTTTATGTGGCCCGGATGGTATTGATATTGTGCCTGGCGGCTTAACAAGGGTAGCTTTAACGGAGGGTTCGTTGATAGTAAATTCGTCGCAAGGCGGTGGCAGTAAAGATACCTGGGTACTGGCACATTAACCCCCCCTGCCCCCCAAGGGGTGGTCTTGGAGACTGCGGGTTGATATAGCTTTGCGATGCTTATTAACTAAAGCCTCATTATTGTAAGATTATATAAAATAAAAAAGTTGGAAAAAATTATTCACTTCAAATTAAAATAAGCCAGGAACTCCCTTTGGGGATAGGGGCTGGAACTATTAATTATGCTAAGTAGAGTTGCTGATAGTTTATACTGGATGAGCCGTTACATGGAAAGGACGGATGGCATTTTAAGGATGCTGAAAATTAACTACGCATCTTCGCAGGATGATGTACAGGGTTTTTCATGGAAGCCTGTTTTGAAAATCTTTACTTTTTTGGAAGAAGCCGAGATTGATCGATTATCCCACAATACAAGAGGCGTATTGCAATATATGATTACAGGAAAAGACAACCCAAACTCTGTATTGAATATGGTAACGCTCGCCAGGGAAAACGGGCGTAGCGTGCAGGACCATATCACCAAAGAAATGTGGCAATGCCTCAACGATTTTTACCATACCGTGCGGCAGGAAGCATTGATTGAATGGTTGCAGAAAGAGGATCCCGTTACTATTTTGGATATGCTTATCAAACATGGCATTTTATATTTTGGCACTACAGATATTACCATGGCAAGGGGCGAAGGGAATGCTTTCATCAACATTGGCAAATATTTAGAACGGGCCATACAATCTGCCGATATATTGGATGTAAAATTTAGTGATGTAAACTATGCACTGGATGAAACTACGGATACTACTTACTGGAAATATTTGTTGATGTCCATCTCTGGTTACGAGCTTTATTTAAAAACATACCGTGGCGGTTTTGAAGCCCGCAATGTAGTAGGGCAGGTAGTACTGAATGACCAGTTTCCCCGCTCGGTTGTATATTCCATCAACAGGCTGCACCGTTATTTTGAAAGGTTGAAAAATGAACGGAACGTAGCTGATTTTAACCACATTGATTTTATGATTGGAAAAATGAAAAGCAAAGTAAGGTTCTCTACACCCGAATCCCTTATTCAGGAAGGGCTGCATCATTTTTTAAACGAAACGAAAAATAGCCTTTTTACCATTGGCAATTCGCTTAACCAAAATTATTTTGCATACACATAGTTTTATTTTTTGTTGATAAAGATTAATTATTAACCTACCCAATTAAAACTGATAACTAAAGCACCATTATTTATGCCCCGATTTATTATACACCATATTACCAAATACACTTACGCTGAACCGGTACGTGACAGTGCTAACCAAATAATGTTAATGCCTGTAAAAGATGAGAACCAGGAAGTACAAAGCCAGCGGCTCACCATAACCGGAGAGCCACATGTGCAAATTTTTAAGGACTATTACGGCAACGAAGTGGGTTCGTTTATGAACATTGCACCGCACAAAGAATTAGTGATAGATTCTATCATTGCGGTGGTTACAAAAGCAAGGATATTTCCGCCGGATGATGTGCCTATTGAACAACAATGGGAGCATTTATACCAGATAAGGTACGTGGTGCCTTTTATAGATTTTTTAAAACAAGAAAATTTTTTAGCGCTGGGCGAAGTAAAGAAAATTGCCGATGCCGGATTTTATAAATCCGTATCCGTATATGTTGCCGTACTGCAGCTAACAGAATATGTGTACCAGAATTTTAAATACATAAAAGGCATTACCAGTATTGAGACAACACTGGATGAAGTGTGGGAATTAAAGGCCGGCGTTTGCCAGGATTTTGCGCATATGCTTTTAGTAACACTACGTTTGCTTGGCATACCAGCCCGCTATGTAAGCGGCTATGTTTGCCCCAGCCATAGCGACTTACGCGGCGAAGGCGCCACGCATGCCTGGGTAGAAGCCTATATTCCTTTTTACGGATGGCTTGGCTTTGACCCAACCAATAATTGTATTGTAAGCGAGCTTCATGTAAGGCTGGCAATCGGCAGAAGCTTTAATGATTGCTCGCCTGTAAAAGGAACTTATAAAGGCACCGCCAAACAGTCTTTAGAAGTAGGGGTTTCCGTGTTGCACGAAAATGGCATCGAATCCAGGGAAGTGGCTGCTATATTAACTCCGCAGGTTGTAACCATCAAATTTAATGAGGATGGAAGCATCAATAATTCTTACCGGAAATATATGGAGATTATACAACAGCAACAACAGCAGCAACAGTAATTTTATTAGTTGGTATCTTCTATATTATTTTCATAATCGGGCAGGCGTTCCGTTTCGTAACTACAGTTGCCGCATTGGTACACATAGTTTGGTGCCACGGCATAGCTGGCAAATATAGTTGTAAGTATGGCCGTTAAAAAATTAGTTACGCCGGGTTTGGCAATGTAAGTAAATGCATGTTCGCCACATTGCGGGCAGGTAGCTGCTAGTAAATATTGAGCATCATAGCTATCCAAAATTTGTTTTACGGCAGGTGCATTTTCTTTTCTTACCACTAATTTTATACCCCCGATTGCATTAGTTAAAATCGGGTCAATCGTAACCGTCACCTCATCTTTTAAATAACATTCTACGCCTTCTGCATGCAGCCGGCCTAAAATTATATTGGCTACAAAATAGCTATCGAAAGTTTTAACGGTTACTAAATCCATGTAATAATTTATTTTTAAGTTTCCAGATTTTCCCTTTTAGTACCTCTATTATTTCTACCTTATGCGGTTTAAGTTTGCCATCGTGCGTTAAAAAATTATTATAATTATGTTCTAATTTTTTTGCATATTCCTGGTACTTTGCATTTCCGTTTTTAAAATCATCTATAAAAGGTTCTACAAAATTATTGAGCATCCCGTTTGATGAAACTGTTTGGTATTCACTACCTGCGTTTGTACTATTATTCAAGTTATTTTTTTTGGTGTCGCCATTTACCGCAAAATAGTCTATCTGAAAAATTGTAGCATTCCTTTTCCTAAGCCTTTTAGTTGCTTTATGTTCATGCTTCCATGGGTGTTCTTTTTTTTGGAGCTGGCTTAAAAAAAATTCCTTATTCCATAAGGTAATTTGGTGAGACATCAGGTAATTTGATTGCTCATTATCTAGGGTGGCTACCATAAAGCCCTCAATAATTGTTGATGTTGGGATTGTTTTATATTCGCCGGAACTATGCAATTTAACTTGTTGCCAATTATTTTCTTCCGCCAAAGCAAAAAGCTGATTTAAAAATTTTGCGTCAATTTTTTTGTTGATCCACATATCTTCCTGCATGTACAAAACGTACTTTTCTTTTATTTCATTTTTTAACAAAGTAGCCAACCTATTTGTCCATTCGCCTTTGCCTGACTGAATATTTTTAAAATTATCTATGAAAACATTTTTTTCTTCTGTTGCAAAATAATAATTGCACTTAACATCGTAGTCCCAATTTTTTGAGAAGGTTTCGGTAAACCCTTTATATAAAAATTCATACCTGTCGCACCCGTGTACAATTAATGCAACATCATTTTGTTTTGTTTTCATGGCGTAAAGCTACAAATTAAATTTTATCGTTTACGTAGTTGGCTATAGTATTGTACATGCCTATATTTTTCAATTGTTTTTAAATGGATCAAAAAAATAATTTTAAAACCAGTAACCATCACCCCAAAAAATAAGCAATTCAGCTTCAAAAGTATTATTATAATTGTTCGTATAATTTCCTCAAAGTCTGCCTGGTTACGTGCTTCTCCCAATCTTTGCCCAAAGCATTTTCCCACAAAGGCTTCATGCCTAACGATACATCTATCATTTTATCAAACTCTTCATCTGTTAGGTTAGCGCAAATATTTTGTGGGATATCTATCTGGTTTTTCTCTACCATGTATTTAAATTCTTTAACGCCTTCGGGATAATAGGCTTCTAGCTTATCAAACACAATGCAATTACCAATGCCATGCTTGGTGCCCAGCAAATAACTTAAACCGTAACTTACGGCGTGGGCTACCCCAACCTGGCTATAGGCAATGCTCATGCCACCGGCGTAAGAGGCCATCATTAACTTATCGTCACAATCCACATCCCATCCATCCCTGTTTACATATACATCCCTGCAAAGCTGCAAGGCTTTTTCGCCATAGCTTTTGCTAAACTCGTTTAAATAGGTGCCAGTAAGGCTTTCAATGCAATGAATATAGCAATCCATGCCTGTATAAAAACGCTGGTTGGCTGGTGCTCCTGCCGTTAACTCCGGGTCTAAAACTATCTGGTCAAAGGGAGTAAAATCGCTGTTCATGCCTAGCTTTTTTGTAGGCCCTGTTAACACCGTTGTACGGCTAACCTCTGCGCCCGTGCCGCTTAAGGTAGGTATGCCCACTTTGTAAACACCGGCTTGTTTTACCAAATCCCACCCCTGGTAATCAGCACTGCTGCCGGGGTTGTTCATCATTAAAGCTACTGCTTTTGCAAGGTCCATGGCAGAGCCACCGCCAATTCCAATTACGCCACTTATCGTTCCAAACTCTTCTTTGAGTTCGGTAGATAACTGGTCTACATATTTTGTTTTTGGTTCGTTGGTTACATCTACAAAAATTATTTTGTCCTTGCCTTTCACCGGCACTCTTCCTGCAAGCGCCTTGCCTTCAAAAAAATGATCTACTAAAAAAATCATTGGGGAATCTCCTTTACGGTTGGGCTGCAAAATTTCGTCTAGTTGGTTGAAAGCGCCACGTCCGTAAATTACGTAGCCAATCATTTTAAAGTTTCTAAAGTTCATAGTGCAAATTTCTAAAAAATCAACCACAAGTTGATAAACAATTTTGAGGTAAGATAAAAGAGCGTGTTAATTATTTTGTTAATCCATCAATAGCATCATCTCCCTCAAGGTTATCCATTTGGCGCATAATTTCTGGATAGCGTTTGGCAACATAACTGCTCATTGGCTTGATGGTATATACTTTAGGGTTTGGCAAGGCGGCGGCAACCATGGCCGCTTCTGCCCTGGAAAGGTTTTTAGCATCTTTATTAAAATAATTTTTTGCTGCTGCTTGTACACCAAAAACTCCTTTGCCCATTTCGGCTACGTTTAGGTACATTTCTAATATCCGTTTTTTGCTCCAGGCCTTTTCAATCATAAATGTAAAATATGTTTCCAGCCCTTTGCGTACATAACTTCTTCCCTGCCACAAAAAAACATTTTTGGCTACTTGCTGGCTAATGGTACTGCCGCCACGCACTTTTGTTACGTGCTTGGAATTATACTTCATTGCCTTTTTTATGGCTTTGATATCAAAGCCGTTATGATCGGGAAATAGCTGGTCTTCACTTGCCATTACGGCTAGTTTTATATTAGGGCTCATTTCGCTAAAGCTTACATAATCCCTATGTAAGCCATAACTATGTACAATGCTGGAAACCTGCGTAAGGGTAATAGGAGGGTTTATCCACTTACAAACAACAATATAGGCAAACTGTAAAAGAAAAAGCCAAAGAAAAATTTTTTTAAAAATGCGCCAGGCTTTTTGCATAGGATAACTTACTTAATATACCTGCAATATATTTACAAGTTTTTATTATTAGCCACTTGCACATAAACGAGTTTATATTTTTTTCCAATTATCATGCCTTTGCCGCCAACTTTTGCCATCAGGTAACCAACGCCCATAAGCCCTAAAGAGCCAATCAATAATGGCGGGCTAAATTTTTCCCTGTCAGCCAGATACACTACGCCACTTGCTATAGCCAACACCGCACCGCCACCAACAAGGCTTGCAGCACTTCCTGATAAATTAAATTTAGGGCCCGTTCTGCCTATTGCTTTAATTTGGTTGTAGTGATAAGTGTATCGATAGCTGCCAACTGTATCTAACATATACACTCCTAAGTTAGTTGGTACTTGTTGTATAATAAATTGGCGAAGAAATAAAGAATCGTTTTTTATATCGGTAATCATCGCTTCTATATAGGCCTTATCTGGGTTTGTAAAAGCAATATTATCTCCCTTATGGTAACTACCAATAGTTTGGCTATTTTTTTTAAATAAAATAAAATCAGCAGATTGTGGCGGCTGGCCAAAAATACATTGAGCAATAAAAAGAGAAAGTATAAATAGCTTTGGCTTCATGCTGTAAAAATAAATACAAGTAGAGGTAAAATGCAAATTGGTTTCGTTAATGTTTTGTAGTAGCCGTTGAGTATAGTACACCTGCAATTAACACAATACCAAATATTAATAAAATAAGCCCTGATATTTTATTGATAAGCGAAATGTTTTTTTCATTAAGCTTAGCGCGAAGCTTGCCTGCTAAAATAACTTTTGCGATATCAGATGCACTGTTTAGTATAAGGCAGGTTGCAAAAATAACAATCCGTTGTTTAGTGGTATGTGTGGCCGCAAGTGCCGTTGCTGTTGTTAACCAAAAAAGCATTATCGCAGGGTTCAGCGTATTTATTAAGAACCCTTGCAGTACTAGTTTTGCATGCGTGCGGGCGGTAATAACAATTTTATTTTCATCTTCTTTAATATGTATTTTTTTAAAGAACAAATAAAAAATACCAAGCGCCATTAAAAATCCGCTACCGATAATAGCAATTGGCTTTTTAAAATCCATTAGCTGGCTAACTACTTCAGAAAATACATTGCTTAAAACAACCCATACTAAATCGCTTAGCCAAACCCCTGCAACAAAGCTAAAGCCACCTGCACGGCCGTTATTAATGCTTTGTTTGATGATAGTAAATATTACCGGGCCAACTGAAAATATCAACAGCAGGCTAACAGCAAAACCTTTAAGTAAAGCTTCAATCATCAATAAAAAAATAAAGTAACAAAATGGGTAGTGAAGATAAAAAATAAAGCCGAGGCCGGCATTAAATTACTTTTTTTTAAAGATAGGTACCGTGCTACAGGGCTCGCCATACATAATGCTTTTGGCAACGGGGCGCAATAATTTTGTAGCACATAAATAAGCTGCTTCGCCAATTGGTACTTCGCCACACCCTTTTATTACCACTCGTTTATCTACGTATTCTTCAATAGCAATTTTTTCAATATTTTTTAATAGTAACGCTGATTTTGTTTCTTCAATACTACCAAAATCCACGTTTTTTGACACCGGCTGTAAATAACTTGCTACCAGCATATATGCCCACATGGGTATAACCGCGTCTGCACTGCAGGTTACAGCTACAATTTTATCGGTATAAATTGTTAGGTCAAGGTTTTTAAGGCTTTCCCTAAAATCTTTTTCTTTTAATATCAGCCCCATAAATAAATAGTCCTTCATATCAAATAAAGCAATTTCCTCTTTAGGGTAAAACTCCTCCAGGTCTAATGATACAATGCCACTTTCACTTACTTTATTAATTATTATATCTCCCATTTTTACAAAATTAACACTAATGAAGTTGGTTTTGTTTGATGGGGGTTTTCGAGAGTGGAAATTTTAAATAAACCTTATCATTATCGTACCTAAAAAAGCCGGACTTTTTAAGTCCGGCTTATATATCATCTACATAAATTATTAATACAGCTTGCTCCTGTTATCTTTTATGTCAGCCAACTTTTTTAACGATTCAAAAAAGCTGTAGGTTGTCTGTATCATCGACCTTGTTTTTTCTGTAGCCTGAGCTGCAGCAAGTTGCGGAGTATCCCCAGCTTTGTTGGCAACGCTGTTCACTTTTAGTAAGTACACACCATTAGTTCCTGCAATTGGTTCAGAAACTTTAGTTTGGTAAGCTTTATTAAAAGCTGCACCAATAATTTTTGGTTCCTGGCCAACACCATTTATTATTTGTGCATTAATAGTAAGGGTACTATCTGCACCAGCACTGCCTACTTGCACTTTATAAATTGCAGCTGCGGCATCTAATGTAGTTGCGGCACTTAATTTACCTATAATCTCATTTCCTTTTTTTAAGTTCCTAACGGTAAGTTCTACCATTGGCCTCGCTGTTTTTGCATCTGGCAAGCCATCTGGCTGAATTTTATCTAGAATACCAACAACAAACTGGTCATTCATATTGAATGCATCGCTTACATCGCCTTGCTTGGCTTCAAAAGCCCATTTAACTAATTGGCGTGCATCTTGCAATGCACCAACCTGGTAGTCGTTTTCTTTTATCAATGAAGGGATATCAATTTTTCTTAAGCCATTTTTTGCAACATAAGCATCTACAGCTTTAGCATCCCTTGCTTCGCCAGATAACTTTGTAGCTTGTGCGCTTGCGTTATTGATGGTTTCATCGCTCGGCGTTATTTCTTTTGCTTCGTAAGCAATTTTATAAGCAGGCACAAAATTTTTCTGGCTTAATACTTCTATATAATGGTAACCAAAAACTGTTTTTACAACTTTTTTATCTCCGGCGTTGCCGTAAAAAATTGTTTCTGCAAACTCTTTTGCTATACGGCTAAATTCTGATAAAGGATAGTCGTATTCTCCTTTCTTTGCTTTACTTCCTGCATCATCGCTATATTTCAAAACCATGGCATTAAAATCTGCGCCGCCTTTAATAGCAGTTTCAATACTATCTATACGTAGCTTAGCTATACTATCAGCTAATATTGGTTCGCCAGTTTGTGGGTTTGCAGTAGCTACTAATATGTGGCGGCATTTTACGCTATCGGGTAGTTGACGGCTGCCCAGCATTTTTGCCAGCACAATATTTTTACCATCCAGATAAGGGCCAAAAACACCTCCTGTTGGTAAAGCAGCAACAGAATCTTTTTGCGGCATTGTTAAGGTAGATTTTGCCACATAACTATCACTGAAAGGTGTAGCACTTAAATTTCTTGCTAAAAAAGCGGTAGTATTAGTATCTGCCTTAAAAGTTTCTTTTAAGCTTAAAAGAGTTTGCACTGCCTTTAAAGTATCCGAACTATTTGGTGTAGCGTTAAAACTTACATAACTAATAATCCTTCCTCCATCTTGCTTATAAATATTTTTGTGCTTATTCATATAATCAACCAAATCATCATCGCTCACTTTAATAGTACTATCGCTGATGGTATTATATGGTACCGCTACATAAGATATATTGGCGAAAGCTTGTGCATCTGCATTATCTTTTTCCTGCATCCAGCTTGGGTAATAAGCACTGGCTGCTAAAAGGCTGCTGTACTTACCTGCAAGGGTTTGCAATATCAATGGGTTTATAATTTGGTTTTCTATGGCATCTCGTTGTTCGCCTTTAGTTTTTTTTGCAGTTATCCACCATTGCCTGGCTTTTTCAATATCGTATTGCCCGGTAGTTTTATCGCTAAAGGCTTGTTTCATTGTTTGTGGAGCATCTTCACTAAACATAATGCTGCTTAATTCTTTGGCAGAAAAGATAAGCCCCATTTTATCGAATTCAGTATTCAATACTTTTTCAGTAACTAACTGGTCCCACGCATTTTGGCGCAACTGGTAAATTTCGCTGCCGTTGCTTTGCCCGCCACGCTGGGCTTTCATTTCTTCCACTTTAGCAGCAAAAATCTTGCTATCTATATTCTCCCCATTAATTTTACCAATGGAGGAGTCGGAACCGCTGCGGCTGTTAGCCGTCCGGGTATCCATCATTATAAAACCAATTAAACTAATAGCAATTACGCCTATTATTATGGCGCTGCCTTTTTCACGAATATTCTGAATAATCTGCATTGTTTATTTATATTAAAATGGACGGCAAAAATAGGGTAATTATGTATATTAACAAATTGTGGATAACGGCTCATAAATAAGGCTGCGGTGCATTTGGCAAATTTTATATTATTGTAAAATAAGTATGAGCCATTTATGTGTTTTAACAATATTAACATGCCATTGTTAATAACACTTATTTATGGTTGATAAAGCCATATTTGGAAGTTGAAAATGGGGGAGAGTTAGCGTACAAGTTTGTATAGCTGGCCATCATAATAAGAGTTGTGTTAATGAACTACCACTTATCAGGTACCTCATTAACATAGACAGGTTTCGATAATAGTTTTTTATTATCCCCCGGTTTTGTTATCAACGTTTGTGCAAAAAATTTATTGTTTAATTTTATAATTACTGGCAGCGCAGCAAAACATGGTGACATAGTATACTTACCTAATGTTAATTACTTGTTGATGATGGTGGATAAAACCATTTTTTTACTTTTACAACAAATTTAAAAAATTTGTTTCCACAAATCCACATCCCTAGTATTAATAGGTTACTTTAAAAATAAAAAAAATTAATACATATTATGAGAGATATTAACACTGCAAAAGCAAATATTGAGTTTGCTGGTTTTTTAGATATTGATATAGATGTGAACCTGGACTTATTTGCAGAAATTGAAAAATTAAAAAAGGAAAAGAATGCCATAGTACTGGCACATTATTACCAGGAGCCGGATATACAGGATGTGGCGGATTTTATCGGTGATAGCCTGGGCCTTGCACAAGCGGCAGAAAAAACAACTGCTGATATAATAGTTTTTGCCGGGGTTCATTTTATGGCGGAAACCGCTAAAATCCTTAATCCAAATAAAAAGGTACTGTTGCCAGATTTAAAAGCTGGTTGCAGCTTAAGCGATAGTGCGCCACCTGCATTATTTAAATTATTTAAAGATAAATATCCTGAACACTTGGTTATTTCTTACATAAACTGTTCTGCAGGCATGAAGGCATTGAGTGATATTATCTGTACCAGCAGCAATGCCGAGAAAATAATTGAAAGCTTGCCAATGGATCAAAAAATTATATTTGCTCCCGATAAAAACTTAGGTGCCTTCCTTAATAAAAAAACCGGGCGCAATATGCTGCTATGGAATGGGGCTTGCATGGTACACGAAATTTTCAGCTTAGAAAAGATAACCAAACTTAAAATTCGCCACCCAAAAGCAAAAGTTATCGCCCACCCAGAGTGTGAAGAGGTTGTATTACGTGTAGCAGACTATATAGGCAGCACCACAGGCTTATTAAAGTATTCTGTAGAGAATGCAGCCACTGAGTTTATTGTTGTAACAGAGACCGGTATATTGCACCAAATGCAGAAAAGCAGCCCTCACAAAACTTTTATACCAGCACCGCCTAATAACAGTTGTGCTTGTAACGATTGTCCACATATGAAGTTAAATACGCTGGAAAAACTGTATTTATGCATGGAATATGAAACGCCGGAAATTATAATGCCACAGGATTTATTAGTTGCTGCAAAAAAACCAATTGAGAGAATGCTGGCAATTAGCAAAAAATACGGATTATAAATATCTATATAATTAATATATTTATTAATTATAATATTTAAGTCATTTTCTTATTTAATTTTTTAAAAAAATATTATGGCAATACCATCTATTGACCTGGCTGAATTTTTAAGTGGAGATAAAATAAGAAAAGCTGTTTTTGTAAAAGAGTTAGGTAATGCATATGAAGAAGTAGGTTTTGTGGCGGTTAAAAATCACGGTATTTCAGATGCCTTAATTAATAGTTTATATAAAGAAGTACAGCAATTTTTTTCACTTCCCTCTTCTCAAAAAAAAACTTATGAAGATGCGGTTTTAGCCGGTCAGCGAGGGTATACTTCTTTTGGTAAAGAACATGCAAAGGGTTATGATGCGCCAGACTTAAAAGAATTTTATCAATATGGGCAAGTTCCTTTAGATAATTTTAAGGAAGAAGAATATCCGCCAAATATTTCTGTAAAAGAAATTAATGGCTTTAACGAAATATTTGATAAAGCTTATCGTGCTTTTGAAAAATCTGGAAAATCATTATTACAGGCCATTGCTATTTATCTTGGTTTAGATGAATTTTATTTTGATGATTATGTACACAATGGAAATTCTATTTTGCGTGCCATACATTATCCACCAATTATGGTAGAACCTGAAAGTGCCATAAGGGCTGAACAGCATGAGGATATTAATTTAATTACTTTGCTAGTTGGTGCATCAGCAGATGGTTTACAAATTTTGACTAAACAAAATGAATGGGTACCAGTAACTTCTTTGCCAGAACAAATTGTAGTAAATGTCGGCGATATGCTGCAACGCTTTACAAATAATAAATTACGCAGTACAACTCACAGGGTTGTAAATCCTGCAAAGGAACTTTGGCATACTTCCAGGTTTTCAATACCTTTTTTCCTGCATCCAAAATCAAGTATGAGTTTACGTTGCCTGGATAGTTGTATTGATAACATCCATCCAAAAGTATATACTGATGCCACTGCGGGTGAGTACCTTGATGAACGCTTACGGGAAATTGGATTAAAAGCATAACTTCTTAAAGTATTATAATTTTGCACACTTAATTGTTCACATATATTCATTCACTTTTGGATAATGGATATTTTATTTATATAACTACTATTGTACTTTTTAAGACATATACCATTTCTTAAATCAGTTTTACTACACAGTATTACCGCATTCGGTGGGCCGCAAGGGCATTTAGGGATGATGATGAAAACTTTTGTAGATAAAAGAAGAGACGTTACCAAAGAGGAATTGATGGAATATGTTTCTTTTTGCCAAATGTTGCCGGGGGCATCTTCTACTCAAACACTTACATTAATTGGTTATAAAAGAGGTGGCATACCATTAGCTATTGCTACTTTAATTATTTGGATTTTGCCAGCCTGTATTTTTATGGGATTATTATCTTTTATAATTGGTAAAATTGGGTCAGCGCACCTGCAGACAAGTGCATTTCAATTCATACAATCCATGGCTATTGGTTTTTTAGCTTATGCTGTTGTACGTACTTATAAAATATCTATCAAAAATTTAATTACCAGAATTATAATGGTAGTTGTAACTATTATAACCTTTCTGTTATTTAAGACACCTTGGGTATTCCCAGTCCTTTTTATTTTGGGTGGCATAGTTACTAATTTAAGCAGTAAGCGTATACCTCAATTAGAAAAGATAAAGCCCAAACAAATTCGTTGGACAAATATTTGGCTGTTTGTACTTATTTTTTTAATTGCTGGTTACTTAAGTGAAACTGCCCGTAAACAGGAATGGAAGGATAGGAAGGCATTTAATCTTTTTGAAAACTCCTACAGGTTTGGAAGCTTTGTCTTTGGTGGTGGTGATGTTTTAATACCAATGATGCTTGACCAATATGTTGCAAGGCCAACTTCGCCAAAATTTGCAGACGCAAAACAAAATATTATAAGGATTGAAAAAAGCGAATTGCTAACCGGTGCTGGAATAGTTAGGGCTTTGCCAGGGCCTGTATTTTCTATAGCATCTTTTACGGGGGGTATGGCGCTTAAAAACGAAGGGCTTCGACATCAGCTATTAGGGTGTGTTTTAGGTTCTGTAGGTATCTTTTTACCGAGTGCATTATTAGTTTTATTTTTCTTTCCCGTATGGCAATATTTTAAAAAGTATGTGGTTGTGTACAGGGCGTTAGAAGGGATTAATGCAGTAGTTGTTGGGTTAATGTGTGGGGCTACTTTTTTTTTATTAAAAAATGTCCCATTTACCACACTAAATATTATTACTGTGATAAATATTGCAATTATCGCTGTTACATTTATTATGCTAACTTTTACTAAAGTTCCGGCTCCAATTATAGTTTTAGCTTGCCTGTTACTTGGCTGGATATTTTAAGCTACTTGTAATAATTATTTTTTTCAATTTCTTCCATTACTTTATCTGGCAATAAAAAACGGATCGATTTTTTTTCTTTAATAAGTTTTCTAATATGCGTAGAGGATATTTCAAGCAATGGGGCATCTACTATTTTAATATCAGCCCCAATCATATTATCTACAACAAATCCCGGGCGATTATAAATATACAAAGAGTGGTGCTTTATTATTGCCTCATAATTTTTCCATTTGGATAAATTGCAAAAACTATCACTACCCATAATTATAGCAAATTCGTATGTTGGGTATTTTTCTTTTAAATATGCTAATGTATCAACAGTATAAGATGGTTTTGGCAGATTAAATTCTACCTGAGAAGCTTTTAAATTATTGGTACTCTCTATTGCTGTTTTCACTAGATGCAGCCTGTCATATTCATTTAGTAACGAGGAAGATTGCTTAAAAGGATTTTGAGGAGAAACCACCAACCACAATTGTTTAAGGTCTGCATAGTTTAAAATATGCTCAGCTATTATAAGATGACCAATATGTATGGGGTTAAAAGAACCGAAGTATAAGCCTATTTTCATTTTATCAAAATATTAGAGCGGTTTATTTTCTGACATCAATTCTTCCACCCATATATTTTCTGCTTCGTTAAGGCGTAAGCTCAAATTATAACCAGCAACTAATATAGAAATTGGGTCTCCAAGCGGGGCTATTTGATCTACAATTATAATTTCACCTGGCACACAGCCCATCTCCATTAATTTTAAAAAAATATCGTCTTTTTCAAAAGACTTAACAATAACTGATTTACCCACTTTTATTTCTGAGAGGCGCCTATCCATTTGAAAATATTTATTATCTGCAAAAGTATTCATTCATTATTGTTCTATATTTTCGTAATCCGAAAATTAACTATGTCAATACAATTTTTTATAATAGATGTTGCTATTACCCTTACTGATAGAAAAAGGCTTAAATATTTTCTTGAAGACATTTTTATCAGCTATAAAAGAAACTTAGTATCGTTATCTTTTATATTTTGTACTGATAATTATCTGTTAGACATTAATAAAAAGTTTCTGAACCATGATGATTTTACCGATATCATCACTTTTAACCTTTCGCAAAATATTAATAACATTGAAGGGGAAATATATATAAGTGTTGATAGGATAAAGGATAATGCTGTTATAAATAATGTTTCTATTAAATCAGAATTACATAGGGTAATTTTTCATGGAACACTTCATTTATGTGGCTTTAAGGATAAGGCACCTTCTGAAAAAAAGAGAATGACTTCATTAGAAAACGCGAACCTCAAATCCTATTTCACCTAATTAAAAAGGTTCCACGGGGAACAATTGTTTTGTTATTTAAAAAAGGTTCCACGGGGAACATACATTATTGCATCAAAGGATTTTTCCAACTGTATCTTTGCTTTATGTTTCAAGAATATGATGTAATAGTAGTAGGGGCAGGGCATGCAGGCTGCGAAGCCGCCGCCGCCGCCGCCAATTTAGGAAGTAAAGTGCTGCTGATAACAATGAATATGCAGACAATAGCCCAAATGAGCTGTAACCCAGCCATGGGAGGCATAGCAAAAGGACAAATTGTAAGGGAAATAGATGCAATGGGTGGATATAGCGGCATAGTTACCGACCAAAGTATGATACAGTTCAGGATGCTTAACCTGTCTAAAGGGCCCGCAATGTGGAGCCCCAGGGCACAAAGCGACAGAATGCTTTTTGCTTCTAAATGGAGAGAACTGCTGGAGCAAACCCCCAATGTTGATTTTTACCAGGATATGGTCAATGGATTGATAATAGAAGATGGCCAGGCAAAAGGCGTAGTTACCGGATTAGGGCATAATATTAGGACCAAAACAGTAGTACTTACCAACGGAACTTTTTTAAATGGCGTAATTCACATTGGGGAAAAGCAATTAGGCGGTGGAAGGATGGCTGAAAAAGCTGCCACAGGTATTACAGAACAATTAGTAAGCCTGGGCTTTGAAACCGATAGGCTAAAAACAGGAACTCCACCAAGGGTAGATGGCCGTAGCCTTGACTATAGTAAAATGGAAGAACAGAAAGGAGATGAAGATATAGTAGGGTTTAGTTATTTGGGTGTGCCAAAAATTACTGCCCAACAACAACGCAGCTGTTGGATAACTTATACAAATCAAGCTGTACATGATATATTGAAAACTGGGTTTGAAAAAAGCCCCATGTTTCAGGGTAGGATAAAAGGCACTGGCCCTCGGTATTGTCCGAGTATAGAAGATAAAATCAATCGTTTTGCAGAACGAGACCGCCATCAACTGTTTGTAGAACCAGAAGGGTTTAATACAGTAGAAATATACGTAAACGGATTTTCATCCTCCTTGCCTGAAGAAGTTCAATTGAAAGCACTTCGGTTAGTACCTGGGTTTGAAAATTGTAAGATGTTTAGACCAGGCTATGCTATTGAGTATGACTTTTTTCCACCAACACAATTAAAATTTAGCCTTGAAACGAAGCTGATACAAGGTTTATTTTTTGCGGGGCAAATAAATGGAACAACTGGCTATGAGGAAGCAGCTTGCCAGGGTTTAATGGCGGGTATAAATGCCCACCAAAAAGTAAATAAATTAGAGCCAGTAGTTTTAAAGAGGAGTGAAGCTTATATAGGCGTACTAATAGATGACCTAATTAATAAAGGTACAGATGAACCTTACCGCATGTTTACGAGCAGGGCCGAATTTCGCACCTTATTACGCCAGGATAATGCAGATGTACGATTAACCCCATTAAGTTATAAATTAGGGTTAGCATCGCAGGAAAGAATGGATAAAGCACAAGCTAAAATAGAAGCTGTAGACCAAGTAAAATCTTTGCTTGCTAGTATCTCATTAGAGCCAACTGAAATAAACGAAATGTTAGAAAGCGCAAACTCTGCAACGCTTGTTACAAAACAAAAAGTTTTACAGTTATTACTAAGGCCTAATTTAAACTTGAACGATATGCAATTGGCTGTGCCAAGATTGAAAATTGCTTTAGAAGCTTTTGACAAGGAGATTGTGGAACAAGTAGAAATTCAGGTAAAATATGACACCTATATAGAGAAAGAAAAAGAGTTGGTTGCAAAAATGAGCCAGCTAGAAGATTTATTAATTCCAGATACATTCAATTACGATAAACTTGTTTCATTGAGTAATGAAGCACGCCAAAAATTTATGCGCATAAAACCCCGTACGCTTGGCCAGGCATCCCGAATCTCTGGCGTTAACCCTAGCGATGTACAAATATTAATGGTTTTTATGGGCAGATAAAGTGCTAAAAATCAGTTTAAAACCATTATAATTATATTTGCAATCGACTAAATAAAATAATATGCCACTTAATTTTTCTATAGAAACCCCCAAAGAATTAATTTTTAAAAATATAGCAGAGTATCTTCATCAGCAAGGCTTAAAAATTGACAAGCAAGATAGTACGCGCCCATGGGGGGGCTTTTTTGTATTGGCTGAAAGCGATGCGACTACATTTATTTCTTTGTATTTTCCGCACCTTACTACAGAAGAATTGAATATTTCTGGTAAACTTAGCCCGAAGATATTAATTGTGGCCCCAAATAAAAGGTTGAGTTGGCAATATCACCATCGTCGCGCTGAAATTTGGAAACTGATTGGTGGAATTGCCGGAGTAATTACAAGTGATACCGATGAAGAAAAAGATACCGTTCATTTAAACATTGGTGATATCATCCAATTAAAGCAAGGAGAGCGTCATCGCTTGATTGGCGTAGACGGATGGGGAATTGTGGCAGAAATTTGGAGGCATACTGACGCATTAAACCCAAGCGATGAAGAGGACATAGTACGGGTTCAGGATGACTTTGGAAGATAACAAATCAATGTAAATCATTGCCAGGCAATTTGAAAGGATTTCAAAAAAGATTGTATGGAATTTGGACGAGTACCAGAATTTACTTTAGACAGCATAAACTTTTCATTACCCAAAGACCCTGACCTTAACAAAGCGTTTTACCTGGTAAAAAAATTAAGGATACACAAGTATATATGTCGGCTGTGCAAAATGGGGAAGGAGAGAGTGGATAGGGAAAATTTATGCAAAGGGCACAAAAGAAATAGATTTTTTAAAGGAATATGTAAAACATTATAATTCAATTGAATTAAATGCGACACACTATAAAATTTATGGTGCTGAAGCCATTTCAAAGTGGGCAGAGAATGCTAAAAGAAGAGATTTTAAATTTTGCCCGAAAGTTCCCCAACTAATTAGCCATTTTAGCAATTTTAATGATGCAGATGCTATTACAACAGAATTTTTAGCAGGAATAACTGCATTTAAAGAAACTTTAGGGCCAGTATTTTTACAAGTGAGTGAAAAATATTCGCCTGTTAAAAAAGATAATCTTTTTAAATACCTCGAATCGTTACCAAAAGGCTTGCAGTTTTTTTTAGAAGTCAGGCATCCTGATTGGTTTAATGATAAGGCACTGGAAAATGAATTATTTACTACTTTAAAATCTTTATGTATTGGTGCCGTTATAACAGACACGGCAGCACGAAGGGATTGTGCGCACATGTATTTAACACTGAATAAAACTTTTATACGTTACGTGGGCAATAGCCTTCACTATACTGATTATGCAAGGATAGACGAATGGATAAACAGGATACAATTTTGGTTGGATAATGGCCTGGAAGAAACCTATTTTTTATGCATAACGAAGCATTATCTCCGGAATTAACGATTTACCTAATTGAAAATTTGAATATGAAGTGCGCACTTAATTTAAAGATGCCTGTTTTTGTACAGCCTCAACTATTTTAAATTAGTAAACTAGTAAAAATACAAATAGGATATTTTACATACGGTTATTTTTAAGGCCATTTCAAACTTTCGTTTTGTTTTAATGCTCCCTTTAGCAACTTGTTGATAGCAGAAATACCGGATATTTAAAAGGTGCAGTAGGTACACCATTAACAAGGCTAACCGTAACACAATATTTGCTTTTTACTTGATATAGAAAGGGAGTACCTACTTTACACATTAATTTGAATGACACTTAAATTATAACTATAAAAGGAAAGGGTTTTTTAAAATATAACTTTATAATGTTATATAATCGGCAATTTTATAGTAAAAAAATAATTACTTTAATGCTATCAGCATATTTATGTGTGCTAAAACAATTTTTACTTCACCATAACTAATACCTTCAGGAATATTTTCAATAATAATTTTGTGTTTCTGTTGGCCATGTAAGGCTACGGCATCTTTAATATATTGTTGTTTTTCTTTTGTCACAATTGCATTAATCTCTATTTCGCCAATGCCTACAAAATAAGCTAAATGCCCTTCTATAGTAGCCGCTGTTAATGTTCTTTCAATAGCAATTTCTGCTACAGTTTTTCCTTCTTTAAACGAAGTAAAACTAATCATCTTTGTATCTGTTTTTACTTCTACATTTTTTTTTATCCGGGCTGTTTTTTCTGGCATCGCCTCCATGTTGGTGTGTAAGTTCCTCTCTTCACAATAAGCGTTAATGATTGATAAAAAAGCTTCCCCGAGCTTTTCTGTCTTTACTTTTCCAAAGCCCGTTATTTTATTAAGCTCATCAAATGTTTGTGGAAGGTAGCGTGCCATTTCATCAAGGCTGGCACTATTGGCTACAAGGAAAACCGGCATGTTTTTTTGCTCACAGATTTCATCTCTTTTTGCCCGCAGTTGTTTGTATAATTCAGGGTAGGGGCTATCATTTTTTTGGTAAGAAGACTTTCCGGCGTAGAGGGTTATAGTAAAGTAAGATTTTACGTAGGTGCGTTTTTGCCGTAAAAAATCGTTGATAAAAAACCCGTTTTTGCAGCTTGCTAATAAATGCTCACGGTTGCAAATACATTGATGCAATTCTATCAGTAATTTGTTGCCATCAATAGCAACAACTTTACTATCTGTTACCGCATTACATTTACTTATTTGATGTTTACAATTTGCGAGAGCTGCACCAAAATGGGCACTTGCCCCAATTATCCTTTTTTGCAAACTTTCATTATTTTCTGGAAGTTCAATATAATCTAATAATACTTTTAAAACAGGCGTAAATTTGCTGGCAGTCGCCTCCATTTTCTCCACTAAATCATTTACCATTTCAGCCCATGCAATAGCTTCTTTATTAAAAATATCTTTTTGTGTTGTTATAAAAGCTAACAATGCTTTTGCATTTAATTTCAGTTCCAAAAAATTAAATAATTGTAGTAAAGTAGCTTGCTGAAAGGCGTGCTTGGCTTTGTGCAATAATTGTAATTGCGCCTCAGAAGTATTTTGCGTATTTGCAAAATCACTAATGCGCCTATCACTTCTTAAGCTATTATTATTAATGCGGCTATGCAAAATAATGCCTTGTAAAGTTGTACAACGGCTTAAAGCAACATACACTTGCCCGGATGCAAAGGCTTCGCCTGCATCAATAATTGCTTTTTCAAAAGTTAGTCCCTGGCTTTTGTGTATAGTAATAGCCCACGCTAACCGTAAAGGAAATTGTGTAAAGGAACCAATCTCATCTTCATCAATCTGGTTTGTTTTTTTATCAAGGCTATAACGGATGTTTTTCCATTTTTCTTTTTTTACTTCAATAGGTACGGCTTCGCCTTGGCATAATACAAATATTTTGTCTCCATCAATCTTATCAACAATCCCAATTTTTCCATTAAAAAACCGACGCACTTTTTCAATATCATTTTTAAGGAACATTACTTGCGTACCGATTTTTAATTTCAGGTTCATATCTGCAGGAAAAGATTTTTCGTAAAATTCTCCTTCAATAGTTGCATCGAAATTATATACTTTACCAGCGAGCTGGTTGAGGGCTTTAAAATTAATAGCATCAGCCTTACTGTTGTGTGTTGTTAGGGTAATATATTTTTCTTCTTTAGACGGATTAAAATCTGGTTGGTAGCGGGTATGTAATAAGTCAAAGCCTTCTTTGCTCATTGCGTTGTTACGCACCTGGTTAAGCACCTCTACAAAAGCGCCGTCGTTTTGCCGGTAAATTTTATTTAGTTCTACATAAACCGGTGGTTGAAATTCTATAACATGGCTATTAAAGAAATATTCGCTTTTATAGTATGGGGATAAAATCTCCCACTCCTCAGACTTTATAACAGGCGGCAATTGATACATATCTCCAATTAGCAAAACCTGTACGCCTCCAAAAGGTTCTGTATGCCTGCTGCGCACATGCCGCAATACAGTGTCAATAGCATCCAGCACATCACAACGTACCATGCTTATTTCATCAATTATAAGCAGCTCTAATTTTTGCATTACTTCTTTACGCTCATTATTTAAACGCAGCCTGCTTATTAAGCTATGTATATCGCTAATGCCATCATTGGCGCCATAACCCTTACTAACGGGTATAAAAGGAGAAAAAGGCAATTGAAAAAAAGAATGTATAGTGGTACCGCCAGCATTAATAGCTGCGACGCCAGTGGGTGCTACCACTACCGTATTTTTTACTTCATTTTCTTTGATATGCTTTAGAAAAGTAGTTTTGCCGGTGCCAGCTTTGCCCGTTAAAAATAATGAAGCGTTTGTATAATTAACAAAGTCGGAAGCCAATTGAAAAGAAGCGTTTGTTATATCTGTATTGTTAGCCAAAGGTTGCATTGGGTTTTAAATGATTTATATACTGCTATAAAAAGGGTTTTCAAATTTATAACAGCGGATATTTTATAAAAATAATCCATCTTTTGCACTTCTAAATAAAGCTAAATCAAAAAAGGATTGCAAAGTTTTTCAATAAAATAAATCATTAAAAATCAATGCAATCCACAATCCAACTTCCGCAATTTATTATTACTGTACCCTTGAATTTTTGTCTAAAAAGATAAAAAAGTTGCACATTTTTAAATGAAATAATTTATCAAGGACTGATACAATCAGTAATTTAGCGATGAATAAATATTTTTTCAGCTATCCAATAGTACACCTATTATTACTGAGGTTTTTTATAAAACCAGATAAAATAGTTGAAAGGCTTAAAAAGAAAAACGTTGATAAATGTAACGCAAAAAAAGTTTCTAAGCAGTAGGCTTACTATCCAGTAACAACAATTCATTTACCTGCACTTCGCTGATATATTTTTTTATTCCATCCTTATCCACATAACTTCTATTAATCAATTTTCCTTCAATTACAACTTCGCTGCCCTTTAACAAATACTTTTCAGCAATTTCTGCAACCTTGCCCCAGGCAACTAAATTGTGCCAGGTAGTTTCGGTTATTTTTTCGCCATTCGCATTTTTATATTTTTCATTGGTAGCAACATTAAAGCGGGCCATCTTTTTGCCGTCTTCCATATTTTTAATTTCCGGGGCATTGCCTAAATTACCAATTAGCTGAACTTTGTTTTTTAATGCATACATAATTGTTGATTTTAAGTTTTTAAATTTCGTTATCTCAGTAAACCAACAGCGCTATCGGTTTAACAGGGCAAAGATGTGGCAGCATAAAACTTTTATCCGTAGATTAGTCGTTTATAGTTGCATATAATCGTTTGTAAACGCTTGTAAGTAAAAAAACAAACCGTACCTTTTGCTCAATAATCAATACCCCACTACATGACAACGGAAATTACAGCCAGGCTATGCCTTATCTGTCAAAAGCCACTAAAAGGCAGGGCAGATAAAAAATTTTGTGACGATTACTGCCGCAATAATTATAACAACACTCTAAAAGCAGATAATAACAATTACGTACGAAATATTAATAATGCATTACGCAAAAACAGGCGCATATTAGAAGCGTTGCTGGTACACAATGAAGACATGGCAAAAGCAAATAAAGAAAAATTGCTCCACAAAGAATTTCAATTTAAATACAGCACGCATACTTACATTAACAAAAAAGGCAGCACTTATTTTTTTTGTTACGAGTATGGCTATTTGCCGCTGGAGAATGATTGGTTTTTAATTGTGCGCAGGCGGGAAGAGTAAACGATTTATAAATAATCAACAATTTTAAAAATTAAATAGCATTGAGTACGTACAAAAGGAAAAAACAATTTTATTTTATATACAGCACGTTCGGGAGAGATACGCATTTAAGTTTGAAAGGGGATGCCGTGTTGCTTACACAAACAGCCCTACGAGCATTATTTAGTGTGGTTAAATAACTATAAGCAAGTAAATATTTAATATTTTGAAACAAATGTATTGAGTAAAATGGCCACTGTTCGAATATTCCGAACAGTTTAACCATAAGGAAACGCCATTGTAACAAGAGACTTAGAAAACTATAACATAGATGCCATTATCTCCGTAAGCTACCGTGTAAATTCTTCTCTTGCCTCGCAATTTCGAATAGAGGCAAGCAATATTTTTTGAAAGAATACATTATTAAAGGCTTTGTGTTAGCGGCAGTCGTGTGGGGCAATAACAAAATTAATCACTTTACCAAGTTATCTAAATAACTATAAGAGTACCTTTGCCTATCAATAAATTAAGTTGGTTCCGATGGTCAAAAAGAGAATCAAAAAGGCTTTAAGAGTTTCTAAATATATACTCTACAAAGAGACCCTTATAGATTATAAAGAAATATCCTGGTCATTCGTAGGCGCATTTATCGGCATTGCCTTGATTGCTTTTTTCCAAAGTTCTTTTCTAACGAAAGACGAAAATATCTTTCTCATAGGGTCTTTTGGTGCCTCGAGCGTTTTAGTGTATGGGGCAGTTCAAAGTCCAATGGCACAACCTCGTAATTTAATTGGCGGCCATCTAATTTCAGCAATTATTGGTGTAACTGTTTATAAATGCTTCCCAGATATTATATGGCTGACAGCACCCCTAGCAGTTTCAATTTCAATTGTATTAATGCAAATCACTAAAACGCTACATCCGCCTGGAGGTGCCACTGCACTGATTGCAATTATTGGTTCACAAAAAGTGAAGGCTCTAGGATTTTTATATGTACTATCACCAGTATTTACAGGATCTTTAATTCTGTTTACAGTTGCAATTATTTTTAATAATATGACTCCAAATAGAACATACCCAACCACGAAAAGATTCACAAAAACAATAGGAAGAATTCCGAAACTTAGGCGCAGGTATTTTGGTTATGAAAACGCCCGCCGCTAACAATGCATATACAAAAAAAGGGGATAATCTACCTTTAGCTGCACTTCACTAACAGCTTCGGTTTGGGGTAGTGCCTCTCCGGTTTATTTTTATTAAAAAACTTGTAGTTTTCGTTATCAAATTTATTGCATTGGCAGTAGGACTAGCTCCGAATTCCCCGTACTTTGCCTATGCAAAACGTTAGATGATGCGGGTTAAAGCAAAATTTATCCGGCAAAGATTATTTTAAAAACCTGTTTCAATGGGTGGGCTCTACACGTACCAACAAACGAGGGGTTTACCAGCAAGTGACAGATGTTTTTGCAGAATGTTGCATTGATTATTATAAAAGCATTGATGCTACAAAGCCATTTTATGCTATGGTGCAAAACAAATAAAGAAATTAAATGAATAAAATGCTCTGCCCGAGCATAGCAACAATCTTACCTTAACAACAAAATCTCTTCAAGCATTTTTCTTTCGTTACTTAACCTTGGTATTTTGTGTTGCCCACCCAGCTTGCCTTTGCTACGAAGCCATTGGGTAAAAATGCCTTTGCGCAATGCATGTACAATGGGTAACCTAAGAGCAATGTCTTTATGCCGCTTAGCTTCATAATCGCTATTGCTATTTTTTAGGGCAGTATCTAATTCTATAGTAAATTGCTGCAAGTCTATTGGAGCCTTATCAAATTCAATAAGCCATTCGTGCGCACCATTATTATCGCTGCTAAAATAAACCGGAGCTGCCGTATAATCGTTTACAATAGAATTAGTTTTTTCTGCAGCAATCGCAATTGCCTTATCACTATTATCAACAATCACTTCCTCTCCAAAGGCATTCATATAATGCTTAAGCCGGCCACTAACTTTTATTTTGTAAGGGTTTATAGAAGTGAACTGTACCGTATCGCCCACTAAATACCGCCACAAGCCGCCGGTAGTACTAATTACAAGTGCATAATTCTTTGCAATTTCTATATGATCCAGCCCAACAGTTTTAGGGTTTGGTTTGCCATATTCGTCCACTGGCATAAACTCGTAAAAAACGCCATGCTCTGTAAAAAGCAGCATGCCATCGTCATCTGGTTTTTGTTGCCCGGCAAAAAAACCTTCACTGGCATTATATATTTCCAGGTAATTTACTTTACCACCAATAATTTTTTCAAATTGCTCTCGGTAAGGCACAAACGAAACGCCGCCGTTAATATATAATTCAAGGTTAGGCCATACCTCTTTAATGGTTTTTTTGCCTTTAATTTCTAATATTCTTTTTAGCAATAAAAGCGTCCATGTAGGCACGCCAGCTATTGAGGTTACATTTTCCTCAGCAGTTGTTAGCGCCAGTTTTTCAATTTTATTTTCCCATTCATCTAATAAGGCAATGCTTAATTCTGGTGTGCGTAGCCATTGGCCCCAAAATGGAGAATTCTGCATCAGTATAGCACTCAAATCACCGCACTGTATATCAATATCCTCATTTAATTTGTTAAGCTGGTGAGAGCCGCCAATAACAAGCCCTTTGCCAGTAAGCAAGTCGCTGCTAGGGAAGTTTTCATAATAAGTCGTCAGCACATCTTTAGATGCCTTAAAATGATTATCTGTCAGGCTTTCCTGGCTAATAGGTATATACTTGCTTTTATCAGATGTGGTGCCACTACTTTTTGCAAACCAGTTTACGGGCGTATTCCATAAAATATTTTCTTCGCCATTCATCATCCTTTGTATGTATGGCTTAATATCATCGTATTCTTGTATAGGAATATTCTTCTTAAAATCTTTTACAGTAAACAATCTGGAGAATTGATATTTTTTTCCAAACTCTGTGTATTGTGCAGCGGTAACTAATTCCTGTAAAACCTCCCTTTGGCTGGCAACAGGGTTGTCGCTCCAGTTTTTTATGCGCCAAAAACGCATGCGTGCAAGCCGGGATATAGTTGGGGAGAGCAATTTCATGTATAGGAAAGATAAAAAACTTAAATGACTTTTTAAAGCATTTAATTGAAACGTGCAAATAGGTGCCTAAATATCTTTTTGTTACAAAAAAACCACCACAAAAACGCACTAAACAATTATGGCATATCCGGTACAAAGCCTAAGGCGTTATCATTTTTAGCTTCTTCATGCAAATAATCTTTTCTCTTCAATTCAAAGTTTTTGCCAAGGTATAGCCTTCTTACCTGTTCATCACCGGCAAGTTCTTCGGCTGTGCCATGCTTAAATATTTTTCCGTCAATTAAAAGATAAGCCCGGTCGCAAATTGATAACGTTTCATTTACATTATGGTCAGTTATTAAAATACCAATATTCCTAAATTTTAAACGTGCCACAATGGTTTGTATATCTTCTACAGCTATAGGGTCCACGCCGGCAAAGGGTTCATCTAACAAAACAAATTTTGGGTCAACGGCTAATGCACGGGCAATCTCCGTCCTTCTCCTTTCGCCGCCACTAAGCGTATCCCCATTATTTTTTCTTACCTGTTGCAGCCGAAATTCATCCAGCAAAACTTCAAGTTTGTCTCTTTGCTCCAGCTTGGTAAGCGTTGTCATTTCCAACACCGCCTTAATATTATCTTCCACACTAAGCTTTCTGAAAACGCTTGCTTCCTGGGGCAAATAGCCAATGCCCATTTTTGCCCGTTTGTACATTGGTAATTTAGTAATGTTGATATCATTCAAAAAAACCTCGCCACTATCTGGTTTTATCAACCCAACTACCTGGTAGAACGAAGTGGTTTTTCCGGCGCCATTAGGCCCTAATAAACCAACAATTTCACCTTGCTGCACGTTAAAAGAGACTTTATCAACGACAGTACGGCTGCCGTAAACTTTTACCAGGTCTTTAGTTTGTATAGTTAAGCTCATTTGGTGTAAAAATATGCTATCTCACAGTATCTGCGTTCACACCAGCTTTTTTTAACCCATTTTTCGCAGTAGTTTTTTGGTACTCGAGCGAACGTGCTCTTAAAAAGAGGGTTCTTGTTTCTTCAAGATTTATATGCCATATAAAAATTGAATACGCTAAAGCCCCGCTTTGGAATGGAGGCTGCATTTTTTACTTTTTTTTTCAACCACCTTTTGCTATGATAAAGATGGCAATTTATTAAAGTACATTATCTTCAAAAAGAAGTTTTAATTGCGTTTATCAAAAAACTTAATAGATTAATTTTCAAGCATTCTAAAGCCGTTAAATTAAGGCTTCATTTTTGTCTTTACCTCATCCTAACTCTTTCCAAAGGAGAAAAAATGCCTTAACTTAAAGGTACTAAAGCATGTGAATGCAAATTTCATTTTGAGTAAAGTGCATTTGAATTACAACTAAAATAACCTGTAAAAAGCCACTAGCAACATATAGAAAGATAAAAAACCTTCTACTACAAACGGTGTATTTTTTATATTTAGGGATTATCTTTGTCTCCATTATAAAATTATGAAAATTACAGAACACATTTCTCAGGCATCAAAAACCCTGGTTTCTTTTGAAATTTTGCCGCCATTAAAAGGTAAGACGATCGATTCTATATACAGCCACCTTGACCCCTTGATGGAGTTTAAGCCTGCGTTTATAAATGTAACCTATCACCGCAGCGAAACCATGTTTAAGAAAAAAGCAGATGGTACATTTGAAAAAGTGGAAGTGCGTAAAAGGCCTGGTACAGTAGCCATCTGCGCAGCAATAAAAAACTATTACAATATTGATACGGTACCGCATTTAATTTGCGGCGGCTTTACCAAAAGAGATACGGAAGATGCATTGATTGACCTTAATTTTTTAGGGATAGACAATGTGTTGGTGTTAAGGGGCGATGCCGCAAAAAACGAAGCTAATTTTGAACCGGAACCAAACGGGCATGCCTATGCGGTTGATTTGTTGAAGCAAGTCGTAAATTTAAAAAATGGCATTTACCAGGAAGAAGATATTAAAAATGGCGGCAAGCCAGATTTTTGTATTGGTACTGCCGGCTACCCGGAAAAACATTTTGAAGCACCAAACCTGGAGACCGACCTTTTATATTTAAAAGATAAAGTTGATGCAGGCGCCGATTACATTATGACGCAGATGTTTTTTAATAATCAAAAGTTTTTTGATTTTGTAAAAAGCTGCCGTGATGCAGGTATAAATGTGCCTATTATACCAGGGCTTAAACCCATAACTAATAAAAAACAATTAACCATTTTACCTAAAATATTCCATGTAGATATTCCTACTACATTATCAAATGCAATAAGTGCCGCAAAAACTGATGAAGAAGTTGAACAGATAGGAACAGAATGGCTGGTGCAACAATCGAAAGAATTGAAAGAATTTGGTGTGCCGGTATTACACTATTATACCTTAGGCAAACCCAAAGTTATTTACAATGTAGTAAAGCAAATTCTTTAAACAGCAACACTTCAAATTGTAGGTTTAATAATATATAATAAAATAATTACTTTTATTATATATTGCCCGTCTTTAATACTTTTCCTAACCCATTTAAGATTATTGCCGGTTTTTTAAGGTTCGTATATTATATTTGTTATTCACGAAATTTTCGTAAGCAATATGTTCAATTTAATACTCTTTGGCCCACCGGGCAGCGGAAAAGGTACACAAAGTGAAAAACTAACTACGAAATACGGCTTAAAGCATCTAAGTACCGGCGATTTATTACGTAGTGAAATTGCCCAGCATACAGCCTTAGGCTTGGAAGCAAAGAAAATTATGGATAAAGGGCATTTGGTGCCTGATGAAGTAGTTATTGGTATGATTTGCACTGCGCTTGAAACTTACCCCGATACAAAAGGTTTTTTGTTTGACGGATTTCCCCGTACAGATAAACAGGCGGAAGCGTTGGATAAGTTGCTTGAATTAAAAAAAACAACCATCAGCGTTATGGTTGCCCTTACAGTTAGTGAAGAAGAACTGGTAAAAAGGCTGGCAAAAAGAGGGGAGACAAGCGGCAGGAGCGATGATACCAACGAAGGCGTAATAAGGGCACGAATTGCAGAATATAACAGCAAAACCGCAGCAGTGGCGGATTATTACAAAAGTTTTGATAAAGTAGTAATGGTAAAGGGCGAAGGCAGCGTAGAGGAAATTTTTAACGCCTTATGCAAGGAGATTGATAGCAGGATTATATAATTTTACTTCTAAATATTTAAAAAAGCAAGCTGGGGAGGCTTGCTTTTTTGGGTATGTAAAAATTCCAATTAATTTAAAAAGGAGAAGTATTTTGTTTTAGCCAAATTACTATTTCTTCAAACCTAATGTCTCCTGTTGAGATTTTAATAATGAAGTCATACAACTTACTATCATTATTAATAATTTTATAGCCTCCTAACCTCAACAATGTCTCCATTAAAACATAACCAGTCCTTTTATTGCCATCTACAAAAGGGTGGTTCATAATAATGCTTTCACCTATAGCTGCAGCTTTTTCAAATGCGTCTTTGTATAAATTTCATTAAACCGCCATGAAGCTTTAATATTTCATCATGTATTAGTAGAACATCCTCTTTTGTTATCATTATTGAGCTAGTTTTTCTAACAGAACATTTCTTTCATTTATTATTGAAATGGCATGTTGCAATGCGGAAGGTTTATTTTTCGGTTCAACATTCAGTTTATCTAAAAGTGCCAAAATTTCTTCAATAGCTTCTCCATTTTGCAAAGCGGTTAGCTTTTCGAAAGCCAATGCTTTTTTCTCTAAAGTACTTATAACTGCTATTTTTTATTATTCCAAATTTACAATATCCATTCCATGCTTGAGGTTTGTTGCTTTATAGCAAAGCAATTGCAAATATCCAAACTACAGCATAAACCAATAAAAATATCATGTTTAAAGCGGTAGTAATTTTATGTTAGATATGGTACAATTTTTACTGGTATTATGTTTGATCCTTAAACTATGGGAATAAATTTTAAAACATATGGGAATAAGTAAGTCATCATATACAATCAGCAAAAAAATTAGCATGTAAAATAACCTTGTAGTACCCTTGCCACTTTATTAACAAGGTTAAGGAAAAATATAATTAATTTGCATAAAAAAAGCATATAATATGATTCAGGAAGTTAATGATGGTTACGTAAAAACAGAGACACACCAGGGAGTTACAACAATTGAATTTTACCATCCGCAAGGAAACTCGTTGCCAGGAAAAATACTAGAAGCATTAGGTAAAGAGCTACATTTTGCAGGCACGCATAGCGAAACAAAAGTGATTATATTAAAAAGTGCCGGTGATGGCAGTTTTTGTGCAGGCGCTAGTTTTGATGAATTAATTACCATTAAGACCGAAGCTGAAGGACAGAAATTTTTTAGTGGTTATGCAGAGATAATTAATGCAGCAAGAAAATGCCCCAAATTTATAATCGGCAGGATACAAGGCAAGTGCGTTGGCGGTGGAGTAGGCCTTGCGGCTGCGGTAGATTACGCTATTGCCACAGAAAAAGCAGAGATAAAATTAAGTGAACTGGAGCTAGGTTTTGGCCCTTTTGTAGTAGGCCCTGTGATAGAAAGAAAAATAGGCGTTGCAGCATTTAATGCATTAGCGATAGACGCTGCCATGTGGCGTAACAGCGAATGGGCAAAAAGAAAAGGCTTATTTGCAGAAGTGCACGAATCAATAGCTAGTATGGACGAATCTATTTTTCGTTTAGCCAACCACTTAGCACATAGCAGCCCTGCAGCCATGGCTGAAATGAAAAAAACATTTTGGAAAGGCACAGAAGACTGGGACGTATTTTTAAAAGAAAGGGCGGCTATAAGTGGCAGGTTGGTATTAAGTGAATTTACTAAAAAAGCCATGGAAAAATTTAATGTAAAAAAAGCAAATGCGCAGGCATAACAAATGGCTAAGGCATGGTTACAGAAACGTGTTTTAACGACGCAAATTTTATTGCAATTTGTGATAGCTTAGCAGCAAAAGACGAAAGTTTAAAAGGGATAATCAGTAAGTACGGCTATCCGCCTTTATGGAAAAGGGCCGCCAGCTTTGAAACGCTTATCCATATTATTTTAGAGCAACAGGTTTCTGTTGCAGCTGCATTAGCTGCACTTAACAAGCTAAAGCAAAAGATAAAAGACGTAACCCCGCAAAACGTATTAGCGTTATCAAATGAAGAATTAAAGGATTGTTATTTTAGCAGGCAAAAAATAATTTATGCAAAACATGTAGCTGCAGAAATATACAATGGCAACCTTGATTTAGATGGATTATCAATGCTGGATAATGATGCCATAAGAGCCAGGCTTACAAAAATGAAAGGCATTGGCAACTGGAGCGTAGATGTTTATTTGATGATGGTGTTGCAACGCTGCGATATTTTTCCGCTAGGCGATATTGCTTTGATGACGAGTGTAAAAGAAACAAAAGGGTTACCAAAGGAAAGTGCCAAAGAATTTATTGCTACAACAGCTGCAGCGTGGAAGCCTTACCAAACAATAGCCGCATTTATTTTATGGCATGCGTACTTAAGCAAAAGAAAGCGATAAGAAACCCTGAAGATTAGCTTATCGCTTTTTTATTTTGTAAGTTTAAAGGCCAGCTAATTAATATTTGCCTTTAATAGTATTTGGTTTATATTTTTAAATCATGGTATTCATACAGTGGGTCAATATTTGAATTTGCTTTCATTTCAAAGACAGGGTTTATTATTCCATCTTTTAAGCCATATACCCAGCCATGCAAATCTGGCGCCTGGCGTTTTTGCCAGGCCTTTTGTACAATAGATGTTTTTGCCAAATGAGATACCTGTTCTTTAACATTTAATTCCGTAAGCCTGTCGCTCCGTAATTCTTCATCTTTAATAGCATCTAGCTCTGTAAAATGCTTGCGGTAAACATCTTTAATATTGCGCAACCACATGTTTAAAACCTGGTTATAATCCGTGTTGCTCATAGCAGCTTTTATGCCGCCGCAGCCGTAATGCCCACAAACAATAATATGCTTTACTTCCAGGTGGGTAACCGCATAATCCAGCACGCTTAAAAGGTTGGTATCTGTATGCACTACAAGGTTGGCAATATTTCGGTGTACAAATATTTCACCAGGCTGGGTGCCGGTAATTTCGTTGGCTGATACACGGCTATCGCTACAGCCAATCCACAAAAATTCTGGCGTTTGTAAACTTGCCAAACGCTTAAAAAAATTGGGGTCATCTTCAACACGTTCCTGTGCCCAGGCTTTATTTTCTAATAACAGTTTTTCGTATGTCTGCATAAAATTAATTGAATGTTGCTTCGTTAAATAATAAGTGCTCAGTTTTAAACTGGCTCTTTTTAATTTTTACTTTAATGTTTTTTAAATGTGCATGTACTATAAAATTATTAATTTCTTCAATCACATCTTTATCAATAAAATCGGCCCTGGTAGCATCAATTAAAACAAAGGCGTTTTTAGGTACTTCCTCCAGTTTTTTCTTTACAATTGGTTTATTTAAAAAAGATACATCTTTTCTTAACCTGAATAAATATTTGTTTTCATCATTAACAATTAAAACCGATGAACGGAAATTGCTGCGTACCATATAAAACAAGCCAACGCCAATACCTATCAGGATGCCAATCAATAAATCGGTAGCTAAAATAGCAACGATAGTAATAACAAAGGGCATAAACTGATCCCAGCCTTTTTGATAAAATTCTTTAAATAAAGACACCTTTGCTAATTTGTAGCCCGTAAAAATAAGGATAGCCGCTAAAGCCGATAAAGGGATTTTATTCAAAATAGAGGGGATGAATGCCACACATAACAGCAAAAGTGCGCCATGAAAAATACTAGACATTTTTGTTTTGGCACCTGCGCTTACATTAGCCGAGCTTCTAACAACAACTGAAGTTACCGGCAATCCTCCCAACAAGCCAGAAATAATATTGCCCAGCCCTTGTGCCTTTAATTCCCTGTTTGGCGGTGTTACTCTCTTAAAAGGGTCTAGCTTATCCACAGCTTCAATACCCAATAAAGTTTCAAGGCTGGCTACAATGGCAATGGTTACGCCTGTCATCCAAACTTCAGGATTTTTTAAATAATGTAAATTAGGAAAAGTAAAGAATGAAACAAATTCGCCGAAGCCTGCGGCTATAGGCAAACCAACCAAATGCCTGGTTTCTAAAGCATAATCTGGCTGATATAATTTAAAGCCTTCATTAATAAGTGTACCAGCCAAAACCACTACTAATGGCCCTGGAATTCCCTGCAGCCTTTTTTGCGCTTTCATAAATTTTTGTTCCCATAAAATTAATATGCTTAATGCTACAGCACCAATAACAATTGCCGACGGGGTGATAAAGCCAAATGCATTTGTAATGCCCGAAAATGTATTTTCTTTATTGCCTTGCTTAAAACTTTCATCGCCCGCAAAATCCGCATCATAACCTACCAAATGAGGAAATTGCTTTAATATTAATATTAATCCAATTGCAGCCAGCATGCCTTTAATTACCGAGTTAGGGATATAATCGCCAATAACGCCTGCCTTTATAAAACCTAATATTATTTGCAGTACGCCAGCAATAACTACGGCTAATAAAAACGCTTCAAATACTTGTAACTTAAGGATGGCAGTGGCCACAATTACAGTAAGCCCGGCAGCAGGGCCACTAACGCTTAGCTGCGAGCCACTGGCAATACCAACAATAATACCACCAACAACGCCGGCAATAATACCAGAAAATAAGGGCGCGCCAGAACCTAGAGCAATACCTAAACAAAGCGGCAATGCTACTAATAAAACAACTATTGAAGAGGACAGGTCGGATGTGCCATTTCGAAAAAGTTTTTTCATTTTAAAATATATTTATAAGGTTGCACACACAAAATTATAGGCATAACTCAAAGGCACGCTAAAGGTGCAAATAGCAGCAATGTAAATAATAATGGTGTGTAAAAAATAGTTGGCCCACCTAATGGTGAGAGAAGACAAAAGATTATTTAAACCTTGTTTGGCGGCGGCGTATGAACATCAGCTGCATGAAACAGAGGAAGCGTTTCTGCAAAATGTAATTGGGGGATATTATTTATATAGATAAAATCACGGCACAACCAAGCCGTTTCCGGGAAGTACTTATGGTCTTCATCCAACAGGCGAAAATTTTTGGTAGCACCTTTATCAATATGTAAAACTTCTTCTATTGTTTGATTATCAACTAAAAAATACCTAACCGCCTGCCTGATGGGCAATATTTGTAATACTAAGACAAGTATTAAAAATGCGGTTATAAAATTTTTTAGTTTCATGCTTTCCGCAAATATACCGCCTGCAAGCCAAGATATAAATGGTTGTTAAAAGGATTAACATTTTTATGACACACAAATGGCAGAAGCAATGTAGTATTGCACAAAAAATTTATAATAACTATTTGCAGCCTTGAATCCTATAACCAAACTTCATCCCAAATTGCAAGCTAGGGTAAGTGCCGTTTTCATAAAGATTAATAAATTCCCTAAAACCATTATTACCATTATAGTTTATGGAGAAACCCTGCGGCAAATTTTTAGCTGTAAAACTTTTTGTACGAAACCCAAGCCCTGCAAAAAGGTCCAGCATCCACCTTCCTTTAGTGCCTAAATAAAATTCATTGCCAAAAAGGAAGTTTAGGCCATACACCACTTTCTGTTCTTTATAATTTACAAATTGCGAAAAAGAAGGCTGCCCGTTACTGGTTAGCCAATCTTCTTTTTTATCGATGGTTTTTTTAATAAGCCCTTGTAAAGAAATATACATGCCTTGAGTTGCTACCCTTTTATATTTCCCGAAAAAATACTTTACTTCCGGCTTAAACTTATACCCGCTGTATGGAGAATAGCCACCATCATTTATATTATAATTTTGTTTGGCTACAAAAAAACCAGCGTCTAAAGCAAAGCTAAAATGCCGGTTTTTTTTGTATAAAAATGTGGCACTGATAGGTATTTCCGGCTCCATCCATGTTAAAGGGTTGTATTGTACCCACAAGGTATTATCCGTTTCTACCAATGGCCTGCTTTTTTTATGCGCACGCTGCCCAACAACATCTTTCGAAAACATACAACATACAAAAAAGCCGAGCCATAAAGCATAGTTTTTAAATTGCCGCATCGGCTAACTGTTAAGTACTTTTTTAATAAATTTTATGTTGGCAACATTGCTGATATCGTACAAAACAATGCCATCGGTTACATAACAAATTAGTAGGCCGTTGAAAGGTATAACATCCCTAAAGTCGCTGCCGGTAATGGTTTGCATGGTTACCGGTGCATGTATATTATGTACGTTTATTACTGATAACCCATTAATGCCGCGGCAAACAAATAGCGTACTATCATGTAAGCCTAACCCATAAGGCGTACCAAGGTTAAGGGTTAATACCAATGCAGGATGAAGCAAATCTGTAATTGAGTAAAAGTAAACCCCATCGGCTGGCGAACCACAGGCAGACCCGCTTCGTAACGTTACAAACGCAGCCGTATCGTTAGCCACTACCGGGTCGCAGCTACGCATATGTGTTGCGGCACCCAAATATTTTGGCGCTGCAGGGTTATCGATTGTGTAAATAAACATGCCCGATTGCGAGCCAATAAAAAGGGTGTTTTTATAAGGATATATAGTTTCAATACTACCACCAACTTGAACGGTATTTTTTAATATCGGGTTAGAAGCATTGGAAACATCGTATGTTTTTAAAGACGTATTTTCTACCACATACAAATAGTTTCCCGCCAGGGTAAAACGTGCCAGCGAGCCACCGGTACCGTTTGGCGAATTAGCACTGTTGGTACTTTCAACCAAAGCTTTATCGCAACTACTTAAAATAATAAGTGTAAAAAAGAGTAATAAATATCGCATAAAAAGTAAATTTAATTGCTGCATGTTGGGTTATCGATAGAGTCTTTTATCCAACCTGTAACAACGCCCTTTTTGTTATCGGCACACTCAAAATAGCCGCCACCAGCCGGAGGTACCTGCAATGAATTGGTGCTGTAAAAAGCATTGTGTATCCTGCTTGCCTCTTTTACTTTTGCAATGTCTGTTATGTCCACCGTAACAAGGTCGTTGTAATTATTACTGTATAAAAAGTTGCCTTTAATAGCAATTTCCTGACTGCCTTTAATTTTTATAAAGCCCACCCTTGCTGCATTTGCGGGGTTAGAGTTATCGATGATATGTACGCCTTCGCCCACTTCGTTTTGAAATATAAAATTATCTTTTACATAAATTTTACCTGCATGCACCACCGCCTTTGCAGGCTTGTTTTCAATAATAAATAAATCTGCAGAGGTACTATATACAGGCTTATACCCAAAAACCCTACCCACAAGCCCTTTGGTTTTTTCGGGTTTGCAAGCATATAAAAGGGCAACAATAAACAACAAAGAAAAGTAGTAGCAGCGTTTCATTATATGTATTTATAAGGAAGATGGTAGCAAGCGCATTTATGCAGCCTCATCAAAAACTTTTTTTATAAAGTACAATATGATGAAAATCTTATTAGAAGATGATAATTAAGTTAGCGGTGAACAATTTGTTATGGCGTGCCCCCAAGCCGCAGCGACAAGGGGCCGGGCTATTCGCTACGGACAGGGCTTGCCGAAGTACGGGAATTAGTATTCCGTCCGCCCGGTACCGATGATGATTGAAAAGCTGATGATGAAGTTAACAATAAAAAGCTAAATAGATAATGTCAAGCTGGATATAAAGCACAATAGAATTATAAAAAGCCGAAGATAACTTCCGTCAGCCCGTATTTTGGTAAACCCCCTGTTGTACGTTCGCCCTTTCTCCTCAGTCACCTATAATGTGGGTCTGTGTCCAACCGCAGAGTGTTGCCTGTGCGTTGGCACAAGGCAGGCTCTTTTGCAAGGTTGGCTTTTGTGTGTCGACTTTGTATGCCTTGCAAATGTGCCTGACTTGGTGCGTAGGCTAATAGGGACTTCGCCATTTTCCCTCAATCTAAATGTCCTTGATGATATTGATAAAGTCTTCAAGTTTATATGCACCGTCAACTGTTCGCCTTTCATACACCATGAAGTAACGATAATTGTTTCCTGCTTTACCAGCCCAAAGTCCACCAAGTCTTATTTTGGGTTCAGCATCTAAATGGTCGCCTTTTGTTTCTAATAAAATTGTCTTACCACTTTTGGTCTGAATGATAAAGTCGGGATAATGATTTACAAAACCGTTAATTCTAAAACCTTTGCGTTCAATATTTCGTGTCCAGAAAGCAATGTTTGTCATGTTGCCAATTTCAT
>JANXVN010000055.1 GCA_025351645.1 Ferruginibacter sp. | reverse complement strand
CCTTCCAATCCATATCTAGTTTGCTCCAGGTAGTTACACAATGAAAGTCGGATACATCCTCCGTTTGTGGCAGCGCCATCAGCCTTTCCCAGGTAAGCGTAACAGGGTTGTTAACTTCGCCATCAATCACCAGCCGCCATTTATCCAGCGAAATTTCCGGTGTAGTGCCAAGGTCCAGCACGGGCCACTTTTTTGTTATCGTTTGCTCTATCGGTACCACAGGCATGCCATGCCGGTTAAGCACGCCGGTACCAAGCGGCCTGTTGTCGGCAACAGATGGAGTCAATTTTATTTGCTTTTCAAACCGTGCCTTTAGTTTCATCCGGGCTTCAACTGTGCGTTGTAATTTTTCAGGTTCTTCCATACAATATTTATTATTATTTAAGCATGCTTTACTAAGTATTTAAGGTACTGCTTTTTTTAAGATACTATTTATTTGGGCGTGCCCCAAGCCGAGGCGGCAAGGGAGCGGGCTATCATTCTAAAATCCGCAGCGCCTAAGCTACCTTTAAGCTCCGCTACTAAAAAGTTTACGGCGCTTTGCGTGTTTTCCCTTCTATCCCCGTCCGAACCGGTTCATCCGGGCGGGCCTCACGAAATTAGCTACTAGCTTGCGTTACAGCGAATTATATTTATAAGTAAAAAATTTATTTATTTTCTTTAGTAAATGCTTGCATTTAAAAATAAATGTTTATACCTTACCATCCCAACTTCAAAGAGGGCAAATAAAAATTACATATCCTTAGATACACTGTGTTTTTTCTTCACCACTCCTTAGTGGATTTCTCTTAATATAACCTGCAACACCAATGTTTTAAATGTCGCAATTTCCTACAAGAGATCCGTCATTTATTTCACTTTTTTCAATCTTAAATTATTAAGATGATAGACTTTGCTATGTCTTTGTTACAGGCCGAGATGGCTGCTTATTTAATAGCCAAAGGCGATGGTGCCGCCAATATTGTAATAGATAATATTGGGCTTGCCGAAACTTCCAATGGTAGTTCGCTGGTTGATAATATTGTTATCACCCTGGTAAATATAGAAGAAGAATCCGCATTAAAAAATCAGTCTGCCGTCAGGCGTTTTTCCTCTGGCACTGCCTTATACGAGCGTGCGCCCGTCTATTTAAATTTGTATGTTTTGGTAACTTGCAACTACTTTGGCGATGGCTATATCCTGGCGCTCAAAAGGCTTTCGCTCATAATACAATTCCTGCAAGGAAAAACATCTTTTTCAAGTGCCAGCTCTGTGGCAACAGGCATCTTTACGCCCACGGCAGATAATATTGACGGCCTTACAGAACTTAAATTCACGCTGGAGCTATACACGCTCACTTTTGAACAAATCAATCATTTATGGGGTTCGCTCGGTGGGCGGCAAGTACCATTTGCAATGTACAAGCTGCGCCTGGTGGGCATTACAGATAGAAAGCCACAAAGGCTGGTGCCAGTAATAGAAGAAATAGGGTCCTCACTTTTAAAAATGGAAGGTAGTAATTAATGGATAATATTATTTATAAACGATTGTTTGACGTACTGGTGCTGCACGAGTATTATCTCACCAATGGTGATGGTACATCGCTATTTGACAGTAACCTAAACAAAGCTGATTTTTTACTGCAACGCTTTGCTAAAAGTGCCCCATCTATCGCTGATAGCCTGTTATATAAATTGCCTCCTTCGGTACAAAAAATATTTACAAATTATCATCTTCACCTGGTAGGCAACTATTCGGGCTTTTCAATACTGCAAAAAGTGGTGGACGAAACATTGCCAGATGGAACCATTGTATATAAGCCTTTGGTAAAGCTGCCTGATGATGTAAATATATTGGTGCAGCTATCCCTTAAAAATAATTTGCTGACGGCAATTACCAACACCCGTATAAATAGCGCAATGCCTGCCATATATTATTTTACAAACCAGGATATCTTAACAACAAGAAAAATGCCTTCTTTATCTACCGGCATACCTCTTTTTGATACTACTTATTTGTATGAACAAGGCGAGCTTTATGCAGATGCTCAAAATAAAATATTTCAGTTTGATACAACCTCGCCCATACCAGTTAATGGCGCTGGTTATGCAAACACCCGGGACCAGCTTATTGTACCATTGCAGTTTACCTATCAATTTAGTAAACAAGATGTTGTAACCAATGCCTTGTTTGAGTTGATGGATAGCAGTGGCAAAACTGTACGGTCTTATCAATTTGCAAGCGATGTGGCGTTACAAAAAATCACCATCAATTTTAATAATAACCAAACAGCCAATGCTGCCCCTTTAGTGGAAGATATCATTTTATTATCCAGCGATACTGTTGTTGCCAATGCTGTTTATTCATTACAGGTAACTGTAAACAATTCAAAAACATTGCTGCACAAATTGATGTTTTTTGAAGCAGCCGATTTGCCCGGGACATGTTGGGCAGTAGTAAATATAAAGCCTGTAATAAACGATAGTAGTTTTTGCCTGTACAATGCCGATGGTACTATTAAATATACCAAAAAGCCCGATGGTACTGCATCTAACGTACCTGTATTTGAAATACGTTTAAAAAGCAGGATTATTTACTGGCGTTATATTAATGATAGGGCGGCCAAATTAAAGGCAGATGGCAGCAATGTTTTTTTAAACAAAGAAGGCACCAGCCTGGTAAGTAAAAAACCACGTGCGGCATCTTGTATGCCAACACTTTTTAAGGCTGCAGATAACAGCTTCCACTATTTGCCTAACCCGTTGCAAGATGAAAATATAAAAGTAGAAGGCCGCAAAATATACACGGATATATTGGTACCGGAATCAAAGCTGTTTCCAATAGATACCAGTTAGCAATGCACTGCTCATCATCAAAATAATTTACTTAAAAATTAAAAACTATAGCTATGCCTGAATACAAAACGCCGGGAGTTTATATTGAAGAAATCCCCCACCTTCCTCCATCGATTGTGTCAGTTGAGACAGCCATTCCGGTTTTTATTGGCTATACCGAAAAAGCAATAAAGAAAGCTACCGATGACCTGGTAGGAAAAAACTGGCGCATTAAAAGTGCGCTCGAATACAAAACCTATTTTGGCGGTCCGCCCAAAGAGCCGGATGGTGCCATAAGCGTAACCTTTAATAACAGCACGGGCACTTTAAATGTGCAGGGTACTGTAGATGAAACAAAACGGTCGAAGTACTTGCTTTATTATTCTATGCAGATGTTTTTTGCCAATGGCGGCGGTATCTGTTATATACAGTCTGTAGGCACTTATGTTGATGGCGGCCTTATCGATAACGACTTGCTGACAACTGCGCTTGAAGAAGCAAAAAAGGAGAATGAAATAACATTGATCGTTTTTCCGGATGCTATCAATATTGCCAGCAGCGATAATTATTATAACCTGCATAACGCAGCGGTACAGCAATGCGTAAACTTACAAAACAGGTTTGTTGTAATGGATGTTTACAGGACAACAGAAAATGCCGGTAATTTATGGAGCAAAGATATCGATATTGCCAGGGCCGCTGTAGCAGGCAAAGTAGGCATGGCAGGGGATAGGGACCATTTAAAATATGCGGCTGTTTATTTCCCCAGGATATACACGCTGGTAAATTATAATGCCGATGAAGCCCATGTTAACATTACGGGCGTAGGCATTGTTGATAACAAGCATGCTGCGGTAACATTGCCCGCTACTATGGATGCACTGCAAGGCAAATTCAATAACTTTTATAACCTGGCAAAACAAGCTATCAATGATATTGAAATGCTGCTGCCTGTATCGGCTTCCATAGTGGGCATATATGCGCAGGTGGATGATGCCCGGGGCGTATGGAAAGCGCCTGCGAATGTTAACATACAAAATGCGGTAACGCCCGAAGTATTGATAACTAAAGAAGACCAGGATACCTTGAATGTAGACCAGGTGGCGGGAAAATCTATTAACGCCATACGGCCATTTACAGGCCGGGGCAACGCCATTGTTTGGGGCGCACGTACACTTGCCGGCAACGATAACGAATGGCGCTATATATCTGTAAGGAGGTTTTTTATAATGATGGAACAATCTGTAAAAAATGCTACCGAGCAATTTGTATTTGAGCCAAATGACGAAAATACATGGGTACGTGTGCGGGGCATGATCTACAACTACCTCTCGCAACAATGGAAGGCCGGTGCCTTAATGGGCGCCTCTGTAAAAGAAGCCTTTTTTATTCACGTAGGGCTAGGGCAAACAATGACGGAAGTAGACATCTGGGAAGGAAGGATGAAAATTGAAATAGGCGTTGCCGTAGTGCGGCCTGCTGAATTTATCATCCTGCAATTTTCACACAAGATGCTTTCTGAAACTTAATCCTTAATCATCATCAATAACAAAAAATTATGGCACCCCAAAATTATAGACATGAAAACCGTCCCCGCCCAGACATACCAGACTGCGAACAAAGGGACAACGCCACCCAATTGGCGATAAATGTAATAAAGAAAACCTATTGCCAAAAACTAAAAGAAGATGACAATCTTATACAGGCCAAAAAGATTGGCTACGAGGCAAACGAAAAAATTTATAAAAGCAAAGAACGCAGGTTTCTTGCCACCGGCGATAATTACCAGCGGTACCTAAATACAGAAATAAGCTTTGGCACACAACTGCTACAGGCCAACGAAAAAATTAAGGCTAATGTGGCTAACTACAAGCTCTGGGACGATGCGCTGGCAAAAAACCTGAAGGATATATTTGCTGCCGTAAAAGTTACCAAAGCCAAAATGAGCGACCTAAGGGATGCGGCTATCAAACTGGAGAATTCGAAAAACGATAGTTGCAATGCTGCTCAATGGAACCTTGTAACAGGCAAGGTGGAGCCAACGCCGCCTCCGCAACAACAACAACAGCCTACGCCCGCAGATGCCTGCAAGGACATTGACGAGGCCATCGAATTATTGCTCTGCATGCCAAGGGCCTTGTTGCTGGATGCGGATACTATCTTCAAAGCATCATCGGATATTATAGGCATACAAAAGTTTTGCAACGTTAGTAGCCTGCTGCCGCTCCATCAAACTTTATACACTAATGCAGATGAGTTTGATAAGCTGTTGATAAGTACTATCGCTTTAAGAAAATCAGACCTGGATGCCACTCAGAAGGATTTAAAACTGGCCCTAAAAGACAGGACAGATTTTGTAATGGACCTTTATAATTTAAGGGACGATTATGGAAGCCTGCATGCAACGCTTGAAAAAATTTGTTGCCCATCCTGTAACTGCGTAAATGAGGAGATAGGCAATTGCGAGCCAAGGCTGGATGAATGCGCAGAAAAAGTTTGCAAAATATGTGGCGAGATAAGGTATCCCTTGGGCGAAGCTACAGGCCCATTGCCCAACGCTCAGCCGGTCAATGAAAATTAACCTTCCTCTTACTAATTAAAAATAAACTTATGCTGGTACTTAATTATAACATAGAAGAAACGCTGGAATGCAAGCCAAGGGTTAAAGAATGCTGCGAACCCGAAAAAATACCCGGCTTGCCACCAACTGGCAATAGCGGCGATTGCTGTTACGAAAAATGGACACATGAATTTAAAGAGATTGAGGCCGATTATAAACGGTCTGACAGGATAGTGGTTTACCTAACTAAAAGGCGCGACCACCTGCAGTTGCAAAGGGATGTATGGAAAACCTGGACAGATGAGCTGGACAACGTTTGCGGCTACTCAGCTAAAATTTGTACCCAGTTAGAGATACTGCTGCACCATACCTCCAGGATAAGCCGTAACACGTATCAAACCAAAAGAGCCATCCATTTGCTGTATTGCATGGTGCAGGATTTTTACATGCAAATAGACTTGTTGAAAAAGAACTACGATTACCTTATTGCTTGCATCAGGAGCCAAAATAATCCTGCATTTGTAGCCGGCCAGGGCATAATGGTTTTTATTGAAGACTATGGCAAAAAATTAGATGCCGTAATACTTACGAGGGATACGCTTATACCGTTACTTATTTCCGCCATCAGCACCGCCAATAATATTAATAAAGGCATTGGGCATCATGGCCACCACTATGGGCTGCATAGTGTGCTGCATGAATGGGAAAAAATTTTTAATTGCGATGGGCATCATCGGGTTATGGATGATGACGACGATGATGATAACGAAGAATCAAGGCGTGATGGGTACGACCAAAAAAGAGCCAATGTTTACAGGAAAATGCCTGAAGGCGAATTTACAGATATTGGGCTGCAGCCTATTTTTAAGTTCCCCATTTGCGACAGTAAATATTACCATAAAATTAAGCGCAGGTATAAGTATGACAGTGACGAATTTAATGCCCTGCAAAGCCAGATACTAATTGAAACAAAAACACGTGATACCTTAAAAGCATTGCTGGACGGGCTTACTGCTGTAATGAGCGACCCCGATGTGGACCCTTCAAAAAGATGCGCTACTACCAGCAAATAATATTCATCATCAATTATAAAAAATAATTTATGGCAGACGATCCAAAAAAAAATTACCCCCTTCCCAAATTTCATTTTCAGTTAGACTGGGGTGGTACCCGTGTAGGGTTTACAGAAGTTACAGGGCTTGATTTTGAAACGCAGGTAATTGAATACCGCGAGGGAAGTAACCCTGCATACCATAAAAGCAAGCAGCCAGGGCTTACCAAGTATACCGATATAACCCTTAAACGGGGCACCTTCCTGGGCGACTTTGATTATTTTCAACAATGGAAAAAAACATTTTTGTTTCAGGAAGGAAAAGAAAAATTCAGGAGGACGGTGCATATATCGCTGTTGGATGAAGAGCATACCGCCATCATAACCTGGACGCTTGCTAACGCCTGGCCTTCAAAAATACAATCCACCGACCTTAAGGCGGATGGCAATGAAGTGGCCATAGAAACAATGACGCTGGTACACGAAGGGTTGATCATTACGCAAGCCAGTTAACCCATAAAAGTATAGGCTATGGCTAACGAACCTACCCCGGGTTACCAGATTGTCAACTTTCATTTTAGCGTGCTTTTTAACCTGGGCTCTATAGATGTGGATGCAAGGTTCCAATCTGTTTCGGGCATGGATGCCAGCATAGATACGGAAGTAATTAAAGAAGGCGGCGAAAACCGGTTTGAGCATGTGATACCTGTGAGAAGAAAATACGGGCCGCTTATATTGAAGCGGGGTTACATTCAATCTGGCAGCTCTGCTGTAACCAAATGGCTGCAGGATGCTTTTGAAAATGAAAAGATAAAACCCATTTCTTCTGTAACCATCAACTTGTTAAATGAGCAGCATAGCCCATTAGTTACCTGGATGATAACGAATGTGTGGCCACGTAGCTGGAAGTTAGGCGAACTTAATGCAGAACAAAACGCCGTGCTGATAGAAACACTGGAATTGAATTATAATATACTGGTAACAGACCCTGGCGGCAATAAAGTAATTAAAGAAAAAGATAAGCCGGATTCGTTAAAGCCAAGGAATACACAAAGGGCCACCGATGAAAATACGGTGTAACCAGTAACATTTTAACTAACAGTACACATGCCGATAGAAATACGAGAACTGGTAATTAAAGCAATGGTGGCTCAACCGGAAGGTGCTTCTTCAGCTACGTCTGGCAGTGGCAGCGGCAATAATAATACTTCTTCATCAGAAGAAATTATTAATGCCTGTGTGGAAAAAATATTGCACATCTTAAAAGAAAAAAATGAGCGGTAGCCTTAATAAATTAGTGATTCATTGCTTTGAAGATAAAAACTTTAAGAAGGAGGTAAAGCCCGATGCTACGTTTACCGTGCCCATCAACCCGGAATCTTTTACCAAAAACTTAAAGGTAGACCTTGAAAAAAGGAACGCCCACGGCAGTCCGGCCAAAGACCCGAAGTTTATTTCAGTAGGCACTGAAGAACTGAAGCTGGATTTTATTTTAGATGGCACCGGTACGATGGAAGGTTATTTTGGCGACAATAGCAGCAAGACTAGCGTGCATGATTCGCTAGATAAATTTTTAGCCTGCGTTAATAATTATGATGGAAAGATACATCGCCCAAGATTCCTGATTGTATTTTGGGGCTCGGAAATAAAGTTCTTGTGCGTACTATCCAACGTGGATATAAACCATACCCTGTTTGACCCGCAAGGCTACCCGATAAGGATAAAGATAAGCGCCACTTTTGTTGGCTACAATTCGCCCGCATCAAAATTTGCGCAACATAAAATAAGTTCAACAGACCTAACGCACTACAAAAAAATTACCGCAGGCGATAGGCTTGATTTGCTGACGTATGGAATTTATAATGACTCGAAATATTTTTTTCAGGTGGCACGGGCCAACAAATTAACTACGCTTAGAAAGCTACGGCCTGGAAGCAATATTTCATTTCCACCTTTTGATAAAAAAGAAAATAATGGCTAATACGCTTGTGCCCAACAATTCTAAAAATGATGTAGCGACCTACGATATATTGATAGACGGTAATGCGCTGGACCCATCTTTTCAATTGCTGTCTTTGTCGGTTGCAAAAGAAAGCAACCGTATGCCCGTAGCTAAAATAGTTTTTCGGGATGGGGACGCAGCCGAAAAAACATTTGCCTTAAGCAACAACGCAGTATTTGTACCAGGCAAAAAAATAATAATAAATATTGGCAGGGATACAACTAACAAACAAGTATTTAAAGGCATGATTATTACCCATGCCATTAAAGTAAAAACCAGCGGCAGCACCGAGCTGCACATAGAATGCCAGGATGAGGCCGTAAGCATGAGCGTAGGCCGCCACAGCAAATATTATACGGAGTTAACTGATGCCGACCTTTTTAACCAGCTAATAAATAAGTATGGGGTAAAGGCTAATGCAGAAGCTACCGCATTGGTGCATAAAGAAATAGTACAGCACCATATTAGCGATTGGGACTTTTTATTATTGCGTGCCGAGGCCAATGGCATGTTGGTAAACGTAAGTGATGGCACAGTAAATATTGCGAAGCCGGTTACAACAGCGGACCCTGTTTTGGAGGTAACATTTGGCGCTTCTATTATTGAGTTTGAGGCGGAAATGGATGCACGCAACCAGTATAACACCGTAAAGACAGCTTCGTGGGATTATAAGAACCAGCAACTTTTTACAGCAGATAGTTCATCGACAGCCTTGACGGAGCCGGGCAATATCGCGGGTAGCCAGTTGGCTCAGGCAACAAAAACAGATTATGAAATGCATAGCAGCGGGTATTTGCAGGAGCAGGAATTACAGGCGTGGGCTGATGGCGCTTTTATGCGCAGCAGGCTATCAAAAATAAGAGGCAGGGCAAAAGTTGATGGCTTTAATGGCATACAGCCAGGCGATATGCTAAAGCTTAGCGGTGTGGGCGACCGCTTTAACGGCAACGCTTATGTAACAGGCGTACGGCACGATGTTGGGCAGGGCTTGTGGGAAACACAGGTGCAGTTTGGGCTGCATCCGCAATACCATGTGCAGTTGCATGATGATATAGCCGATGTGCCCAATGCCGGGCTGGCCGGGCCTATAAGCGGGCTGCAGATAGGTAAGGTTGTACAGTTGGAAAGCGACCCGGACGGGGAAGGGCGTATACTGGTAAAGGTGCCTACCATTGATAAGGATGCACAGGGAATATGGACCAGGATAGCCACGCTTGATGCCGGTGCAGACAGAGGCTCTTTTTTTATGCCGGAGGTTAATGACGAGGTAATTGTAGGCTTTATAAATGATGACCCAAGGCATGCTGTACTGCTGGGTATGCTGCACAGCAGTGCGAAGCCAGCACCACTGACAGCACAAAGTGCCAATGATAAAAAAGGCATTACAACCCGCAGCAAGATGCACCTTAGTTTTGATGATGGCACTAAAACTATTACCATAGATACCCCGGCGGGCAATAGCATAACACTGGATGAAGCAGGTACTAAAATTGAAATTATAGACCAGAACGGCAACAAGGTAACCATGGATAGTTCCGGCATAAAAGTAGAGAGCCCGCTTGCTATAGAAATTAAAGCAGGCACTAACTTAACTCTTTCCGCCGCGGCATCTTTATCAATAAGCGCTGCTTCTATTTCGATAAAGGCAGATGCGGATGTAAGCGTGCAGGGAGCTATAGCAAAGCTTTCTTCGCAAGGTATAACAGAAGTTACGGGGTCTATCGTAAAAATTAATTAGGCAGTTAATATGCCTTCATGATTAGTTGAAGGGCTTTGTTGCAGCGTTTAAGTTGTGTAATTAAAACGGTTGCGGTAGCCGAAAAACTATACGCATTGAAGCACCAGGCCCGCCCGGATTAACCCGCTCCGATGATGCCGGTAGAACGGGCATTGCCTGCCCGGATGCCCAAATAAATTTTAAATAGCTACTTGTAAAACAGTGGCTACTCATTAAAAAACTATAACAAATGCCACCTGCTGCCCGCCTTGGAGATATGCATGTTTGCCCCATGGTAACGCCAGCACCAGTGCCAGTGCCACATGTAGGCGGCCCTATAATTGGGCCTGGTATACCCACGGTTTTAATTGGTGGTATGCCGGCAGCCGTTTTGGGCGACATGCTAACCTGTGTTGGCCCGCCGGATGTTATTGCGAAAGGCTCTGCAACCGTGCTGATAGGTGGCAAGCCCGCAGCAAGGATGGGCGACCTTACGGCACATGGCGGTATAATAGTAGTGGGCTTGCCTACAGTTATGATTGGTGGTTAAATTGATAAGCACATGGAAAAGAATATTGATTTTTTAGGTACCGGATGGAGCTTTCCACCGGCGTTTAATATTGCTGCACACAATGTGGAAATGGTAAGCGATGTTACAGATATAGGGCAAAGCCTCAACATATTATTATCTACAACGCTTGGTGAAAGAGTGATGCAGCCTGAGTATGGCTGTAACCTGGCTGCTTATTTATTTGAATCGCTCAATACAAGCGTGATAGGTTATATAAAAGATAGGGTGCAAAATGCCATACTATTTTATGAGCCGCGGATTAGTGTGCAAAAAATAACTGTTACGCCGGATAACTCGCCCGAATTGCTGGAAGGGCGTTTTACTATTTCAATCGAGTACGTTATACCCGAGACTAATTCGCGTTTTAATTACGTGTATAATTATTATGAAAATGAAGCGCTGGGCTCAGTATAAATTATATCCATTTACTAAGCAATCAAGATTTTGTGTATGCTAATTTGTAATAACCTGGTACATCCTTTTCAAAACGATCCCGGCTGCAGCCAGTCGCAACGGGTAATGGAAGAGCTGTTGGCTGGTGCCGCAAAAATTGACGGGCGTACGCTTGCCGGGTTGCTTAATTATTTTACGGAGTTATCGCCGCACATAAAATATTATTATGTAAACGAAACCGAAACCGGCTTAAAAAATGATAAAGGCTGGCAGCAATTTTTTAGCGAAAGCCTGCCGTTTATAGTAGCCGCTGCCTCTAAAAATGATACGGATATTGTAAAGGATAAATTTATATTGTATAGCCAACTGTTTGCCAAAGCGCCCTCTGCCAATGGGTTGCAGTTGCTGGTGCATTTTTTTTATTACAGTACCATTTACAAAATAAACAATTTATATGTTGCTTTAAAAGATAGCAGCTTACCCGTTGAGGCCGTGTTAAACCAGCTGATTAAAAATAAATTAAAGGCGATTGCCAGTGATTTTATAAGGACGAGTTTTACTGCCTACCAATTGTTTGGCATTCGCTATATTGATTTTACTTTTTTGTTTGATGCCGATTGGGGGATAGTCCGGAATAGTTTGCTTACTGGTGATGAAGCAATAAAAACCATGCCTGGCAAAGTACAGCAATTGATAGCACTGCAAGATAAGTTGGCCGCTAACTTTGCGGCTGCCATTGAAACGGTGGCTATTATTGCCGATGCCGCCAATGCGAGCCTTCAGCAAAGCCTGGTGCCCTTAAAAGAAAGCCTTCAGCAAAAGCATGCGCCGCATATTGCCTTGCTGCTTACTTTTTTAGATGTGTTCAGCAAACTGCAGCAAGACCTGAATGGCTATACAAAAAAGCACCTCGATTTTTTTTACCAGGATGTGCTACGCCTGAAACCAAAAGATGCGCAGCCAGATAAAGTACATATTGTTTTTGAATTGCAACAACAGCTTCAGCAATACATGCTTAAAAAAGGGCTGCTGGCAAAGGCCGATAAAGATAAAAATAATACAGAAATAAACTTTGCGCTGGATGATGGGATTGTGGTAAACAAGGCGCAGGTTAAAGACGTACGGACGCTGTTTGTAAATAACCAGCAAGCAGGCGGGCAACTATATGCAGAAGGTGTTTACATGGCACCCAACGCCACCACAGCGGATGGTGTAAGCATCGATTTTAAAGACGGGCTTAAAAATTTTAAGACGCTTGGTGGTAAGCTTAGCAAGTACACGCCACCGGGCAAGCCGTTTGCACAGCCTTACCCTGCGGCACGTATTGGCTTTGTGCTTGCATCGCCGGTACTGTATTTAAATGAAGGCGAAAGGACTATTGACATAACTCTGGTATGCAAGCTGGATAATACTTGCAACATAACCAGTAGCGTTACTAGTGCACCTGGCGATATTTGTTGCAAGGGCGAAAATTTAAGCAATGATAAAAAAATATTAGTCAATGGCAAGGCAATTGATGTTGCTAATACAGCGACAAAATTAATGGCTGCCCACAATTTATTTGAAGGCGTAAAAGGGATAATAGACAAGGCTTATGTGTACATAAGCGAGCAGTTATTAGCGCAGGCCCAAAAGCAGGGGCTAAACAATACGCAGGCAGAAGCCATCAGTAAAAAGTTTATACAAATAGAAGCTAACAAAAAAGATGATTGTACAAAGCCAGTGTGTTGCGGCGATGTTATTGCTTATGCAGACGAGGCTATTGTTGTGTGGGCTGATTGGAAAGATTTTTTAAATGCTAATAATTTTTCGATACCCCAGCAAGATTTTTTGTTTGGCATCATTAAGCCTTTTACACCGTTAAAGGTTTTGCTAAGTGGCGAAAAAGATTGGATAGATCCGATGGATGATATCAATAAGCCGGGGGTTGATAAAAATAAACTGCCGGTTTCAAAAGATGCCCTTAATATTTCAATGGGCGACAAAGATGGTAATGGGCAATTTATTATAAACATCGCTGTAAAAATTACAGCCGGCAAGCCGCCCATTACTTTTTATAATAAAGATGTTTTAAAAGAAGGATTGGGCACCAGCCTGCCATTGGTTAAGATTGAGCTTGATGATAACAGAAAGCTTGAGCTTACTAAAAAAATGTACAGCGATACAGGTACCGCAGATGCCGTATGCTGTTTTAAAAATACAGACAACTTATGCAGCAAGTTTGTTTCCCTCTACCAATTTTTTAGGGAAGTGGTCGTGGTAAGCAGCAACATCAAAGTAAAAGTATGCGGGCTCAAAAATATTATAGTACAGAATGATGAAAGCTTGCAGGATGTAAACGGGCCTGTGTATCCGTTTGGCACAAGGCCCAAAAAAGACGCTAATTTTTATATTGGCAGCAAGGAAATATTTTATAAAAAATGGGATGAAATACAAGTGAACCATAATTGGAAAGGATTGCCTGAAATACCAGCTGCCTACGATGGAAAAATAGGAAGGTTTGAAAAATACTATGAAGCTTACCAGCATTTGTATATAGGCACCAAAGATGAAAGGCCAAATAATGATATAAAAAGCTGGCAGTATAGCAATCAAATTAAAGATGATAATTTTAAGGCGGTATTTTCCGTTTTAAGCGATGGGGCCTGGTACAATAATCAGGCTGAAGATGTTTGCAAAAACTTTAAAGATCCTGATAAACTAAATTTATTATTTCAAAATAAAGATATTAAAGATTCCTTTTGTGATACAGCCAACAACACTTTTAATTTCGTTTATAAAATAAGCAATAAAAGATTTAATGGCCTTCCTTACAATCAAGTAATTGAGCCACATACTTTAACAAAGTTTGATGCGAATACCCGGAATGGGTTTTTACGGATAACACTAAAATGCCAGGATTTTTTACATGCCCAATATTCATTTGTATTGGCCAGGCAAATGATGGCATTTGGAAGGCTGCCAGATAACCTTGTTACAGGTGCTTATTACAGGGTAAACCCAGGTGAGGCAGTAATTGCATTTCATGAAATTGATAAGAGCGCTGGTGCCGTAGATACCAACATTGCAGAGATGAAAACAGCTGCGGTAAATACTAAAGTAGGTACAGCAAATACTGTAATAATCGTTGATCGCAATACGCCAATAACCTTAGCCGGACAAACGGAAAGTTCAATAGCCGCTCATGATGCAGATGATTTAGCAGCCTTATCTGTAACAGCTGGAGACGCAGTAGAAAATGCTTTTAGTAACCTAAAAAGCAATGCTATTTTAGATGGCGACGTAAAGAAAAAGTTAGAAGCAGTGATACCTAACGAGCCATGGACGCCCATTATAAGCAACATAGCATTGGATTATACGGCTACTGCGAAAAATACGGATATCACGCTCATCCATCTTTACCCTTATAAAAATACGTATAAGCAAGAACAGCTTACAATGGGCCCGTCGTTATTTGCACCGATATGCGATGAAGGTACTTTGTACATCGGGCTTCAGGATTTGGTGCCTGGCAGCAATGTCAATATGCTGTTTCAATTGGCAGAAGCTACCTCAAACTCCGAAGCGGATGCGCAGCCTGTTTACTGGCACTACCTCTTCAACAACCAATGGCTCAACCTGCGCAAAGGCTTCGAAATTTTGGATGATGGCACCGACAACCTTACCACTTCGGGCATTATTAAATTTTCGTTTCCACAAAATATAAGTATCGATAATACAGTAATGCCGGCAGGCTTGTGCTGGATAAAAGCAAGCGTGCCTGTTAACAGCAATGCGGTGTGCGAAACCATTGCTATTTATACACAGGCCGTTGAGGCAACGTTTAGTATTGATGCGGATAATGATACCAGCCGGCTTAACGAGCCTCTAAAAGCAGGGGCAGTAAATAAGCTAAAAGTAGCAGATGCAAACATTAAGCAAGTAACTCAGCCAGTGCCATCTTTTGATGGGCACGAGCCGGAACTTACCAAACAATATTATGTAAGGGTAAGCGAATTGTTACGCCATAAAAACAGGGCCATACAAAAGTTCGATTATGAAAGGCTTGTCTTGCAAGGCTTTCCGCAGGTGTACAAAGCAAAATGCATTAACCATACTTTTAAATTAAATGCGGATGGCTACAGCAACGACTTTCCATTAGCGCCAGGCTACGTGCTGGTTGCCGTTATACCAGACCTTACAAAACTACAGGCAGGACAATCTTTTGAACCAAAGCTGCCTACAGGCATCCTTGAAAAAATAGAAGCTTTCCTCCGCAGCCATGCATCGCCTTTTGCAAAAGTAAAAGTGGTTAACCCCCGGTACGAAAAAATTAATTTTTGCTTGTCGGTTATACTCAACAAAGGGTTCGATAAAACTTATTATAAAGAAAAGCTTGCCCAGGACCTGCGGGAATTTTTAGCGCCCTGGGCAGTCGGCTTTTTTGAAAAATTAAGGTTCGGGCAATGTGTCAATAAATCTGATGTAGTCCAGTTTCTTGAAACAAGGGATTATGTAGATTGTATAACCCGCATGCAGCTGCAGGATGATTTTTATGGAGCGCAGCTAACCGAAGCCCTCATAGAAATCTGTCCGCATACACCTAGGTCTATTTTATTGGCGGGGCAAATACAGGTCTGTATTGAAGAAGATAATGTGCAAGACTGGGAAGCAGGTAATTGTGCTGCGGCAACGCTGGTAACTGATTTTTGCAAGCCTGTAAAAACGATAACTTTTTAGTAATGGATTATGGCAAACGAGCCCACAAATAGTAATACGGTCAGCAAGGATAATGCGGGGTTTCCCGGTTACCTTGATTTTAATGCGTTGCGCACAAGCTCTATCAAATACCTTAGCAGCCTTACCGGCAAGGTATGGACAGACTACAATGTACACGACCCTGGCATTACCATATTAGAGGTACTTATTTATGCAATGCTAGACCTTGGCTACCGCACCAACCTGCCTGCCATAGATATTTTTTCCAGGAGTACTTTAGACATTAGCAAGGACGATAATTTTTTTACCCCTGCAGAAATACTAGCCTGCAACCCGTTGACCATTACTGATTGCAGAAAATTATTGATTGATATTGATGGCGTAAAAAATGCCTGGCTCACGGTAGCAGAAGATATAAGCACCCATACTATATGCAACATAAAGCCTGTTGATGGTACTGGTTTTGCTGATAGGCTGGCACCAGTTGCCGCACCTTTTTTAAATGGGCTTTACCATGTTGCTATAGAACTGGAAAATGAGCCGGTAAGGCCGCAGCATTGTGTGATAGAAGATGTAAAAGCAGCCCTGCAAGCTCACCGCAACATGTGTGAAGACTTTTTTGATATTGCCATTTTATGCTGGCTGGATATTGGCATTTGTGCCGATATTTCGCTTGAGCCAAATGCGGTGGCGGAGGACGTATATAAAGAGATCATTAGCAGCCTGCATGATTTTTTTTCGCCTTCCCCGAAGTTTTATACACTGCAGCAATTACTAGATAAGCAAAAACCGATAGAAGATATTTTTGCAGGGCGGCCTTTGGGGCAAACCAAAAGTTTTGGTTTTGTTGATACGGATGAGTTTGAAAGTATCAAACAAAAAACAAGCATCCACTTATCGGATGTATATAATATCCTGCTAAATATTAACGGCGTAAAAACTGTGCGCAAGCTGTCTTTAAAAGCAGATAAGCAACAGTTTTCATCGGCATGGGAATTTATGTTGCCTGATAAATATTTGCCCCGGTTATCGCTGGATATATCTTCATTTCAATTTACTGCCAATGGCACAGCAATCCCCTTTGACAAGCAAAAAGGGCATGGCTGGCTGCAACTTGCAGCGAGTGTAAATAAAATAGTACAGCCACCAGACGGGCTCAATGCTGGCTTTCCCGAAGGAGGTGTTTATCACAATGATCTTGCGGATTATTATTCTATTCAAAACGATTTTCCTTTAGTGTATGGCATTGGCGAAGGGGGCTTGCCTGCAACCGCATCGCCGCAGCGCAAGGCACAGGCACTGCAGTTAAAAGGCTACCTGTTATTTTTTGATCAGCTACTGGCTGATTATCTTTCTCAGTTAAATAATTTGCGTTCATTATTTTCAATTAAGCCTCCGACTGATACGGGTAAGCAGCAAACTTATTTTTTAAACAACCTGGATAAGCTGGACACTGTGCCGGGGCTAGCTCAATTGATAGGTGGCAACAATGTTGCTGATGGTGGCGCGCCAGGCACTGGTATTAGTAAGGGAAGCGTGCTTGCCTACCCCGTAGAAAAAATAGCCTTTGAAGCTTTATTGAAAATGGGAGATTTTACCAGCAACGATATTAAGCAACTGCAACAAACATTTGCTTGTAAAACCAGTGATGAGTACACGGTTATTGCAAGCCTGCTACAGGATGATTTTAGCAATGGCGTGGCCGTTATTGCAAATCCTATTGTATCGGCTGACAATGATTATTTTTATTATGTAACCTCTTCCAGCGAGGCCGTTGTACTCACGGGGACTTTTTTTTGTAGCGAAGCAGAAGTGATAACGGCTTCGCAACTGCTGCTTTCGGTAGCATCCCTTCCGCAAAGTTATAGCAGCTATTTTAATAGCGATGGGTTTGGGTTTACTATACAATTAAACCTGCCCACTTACATGGAATACTTGCAGCAAATTACAGAGGGCAATGCGGAATACCGTAACAGGCGTACGCTTTTTCTGAATCATTTGCTAAGCCGCTTTGCGGAACAGTTTACAGATTTCGCCTTGCTATCTTATAAATCTTTAGAAAAAAATACATTGGCAGATGCAGGCATACAGCATGCCGGAAACTTTTTATTTCAATACCCATCATTGAGTAGCAACCGTGCAAGGGCATTTAACTATAAACAAAAAACGGTTAATGGGCAAAGCAATACATCAGGTTTTGAAGAGAGGTTCAAAGCGTATGCAGGTATTGATTCTGCTTCGGGCAATAGCTTATGCAATTTTGAAGTGGCCAGGTATAATGATGATTACGCTATCAAATTGAAGATAGCCGGCTTTCATTTATTTAACGTACCTGCCAGGAACGAAGGCGAAGGCAAAGCGCAACAAATTTTGCAGCAGCTAGTTGTAGCGTTGGGCCTTGCAGGCAATTATCAGTTAGTGCCGGCGGCAAATGGAAAGTACCTTCTGCAGGTAAAGTACGCTGAAAATAAGTTTGCGTACTACCCGCAAGCGTTGCTTAAAAATGATGCGGAGCAAGTAATGGGCAACCTGCAAAAAATGTTTAATAGTGAAGTAACTAGCGAAAGCATTTTTGTAAACCGATATCAATATTGGCTTCAGTTAAAAAATTTTGCGGGCAAAATTATACGGGTATCTGCTGAGCCATTTACTACAAAGGAACAGGCTTTTGCAGAAGCAGCAACGAATATAAAAATACCTAACGATAAATTAAAATGGCAGCAAATTTCTCCGGAAGATGCCCCATCTAGCAGACTGAGAAAAAAAATAAATAAGCCCGAAGAAGATAATGAACAAGAAGAATACCTGGATATAGATGCATTTAAAGTGGAAATAAACGCTATCCTGGGCAAGCCTAATAAATATGATTACGAATTGCTTGACCAGGAAAATTCTTTCAAGTTCAAATCGCTCAACGAGTTTAGCAATGCTGCGCAGGCAAGGGCAGATTGTGCCCGTTTGTTAGTGCTAATGATAAATGCCGATGCTTATCTTCCTGCCAATGAAGGCGGCAAATATAAATTCTATATCGTTGATAATGGACGGTCTGTTGCCGAGTGCCTTAACAGGATGGATACAGAAGAGTTGGCAAATGAATTTCGTGGCTATGTAGGTGATACAGTTAAAAAGCATTACTACTATTTATCGCTTCAGGCAATTGCATTTAAATGGAAATTCAGGTACCAACTGGGTTTTGAACAAGCAGCTGCATTGATTTTTGAAAGTGATGCCGAGTTTGAAAAAGAAAGCGATGCACGGCTGGCAGCAGAAAACTTCAGCATCCAGTTGCCTGCTGCCGGGTTACAAGTGATCAATGGAAAGTATTCCATTACACTACCTGGTAATGCTGCGGCAACCTTAACCTGTACCTATGCTGGCAGTCAAATTATACATGGAACGGAAGATGCGAAGATGGCGCAGGCGAATAATATTTTCGCTTTATCCCAGCAAATAAAGCAACACTTGCAAAACGGAGGAACAATGCCTTTTAAGATAGATGATTTAGATAACAAAGAGGTATATGTTTACAGGCTGGTAGATAAAGATAACTTGCTGGCCTTTAATACTGTTGTTGAAATGGATGCTATACTACAGGTAGATGTATTGTATGGGCAGGGGCTGGAAGGCTATCCTGTATTGGATGTTAGCCTGGCTGGTAATAATACGGAGCAAGTTGCCGGCAAAAATAATGAAACTTTTTACCGGTATATTATACGTTGCCAGCGCAATATTGGTACGTTTAAAAAAGATGATGTACTATTTAAAAGCGTTGCTATTTTTAATACAGTAGCTGATGCCGAAAATGCTTTTACCGATACTTATTTATTGGCCCTAAGTAAGGCAAGCGATGTAAGTAATTACGGGGCGGGCAAGGTAATTAGCCTTGTAGAAATATTGCCTGGCAATGGTATTGTAAAGGCAGCTAACCAGCCATTACTATTTGTGCCTACACAAATGATAATTGCGCAAAACGGAGATGAAGGAAAGGCAAAGCAATTATTAGCCGCTGCCGCAATTAGTTATCCTATAAAAATTGTGGAAGCGGATAGCGAAGGATTATATACGCTTTACCCTGATGAAAAACCTGTTTTTGAAAAGGGTTGCATGCCACCTGTTATCCAGCCAGATTGTGGAGTTTGTACCCAAAAAAAATGGCGGTATTATTTTGTGCTGTACAACATGCAAACAAGCAAGGCAGATTGGAAAAGCGTAAAACATTACGAAAACCTATTAGCAGCAACGCAAGATTTCTATTTTTTTCAAATGCTGTTATCTTACAAAGGAAATTATTTTATTAAAACTGATAAGGCCTGCGACAAACAAACAATTTACATAAGGGAAGTATTGGCAGAAAGCAAAGCAAGGTTTTCTGAAACAGCAGCATGGGGCAAGGATGGCATTGGTAAATTTATATGCCATACGCAATCGCAAAACGCTTTCCATAATTTTATAAATAGCAATACTGGCGCCTATAATTTTTATGTTGCCTGTGAGCAAGATAGTGCCCTACATCCCTGTAAATATGATAGTGCGGCTGAACGGGATAAAGCCATAGAAAAGCTGAAAGCCGCTTATGAAGATGTTAAAGATAAAAAGCTTTTTGAATTAATTGTTAGCAGCGATGAAGATGGGGCTGCTTTATTAAATGGCATGGATGATACACCGTTAGTGGTACTAACAAAAGAAAAAGGTAGCCTTTTTACCAGTAGCACTATTGGAGCTTTAATGAGGCTCGTTGCAGTCGATGCTAATTACAAAATATTGCCCGGCAATAAATTTAGCATTGAATTTTATGAAGGCGATTTAATAAGGACAGCAAAACCTTTTTCCGAAAACATCTCTTTAGCAGAATGGAAAAATAAATTAGTGGAGCTTGCATTTTATTTCCCGATTAAGCAAACTGCTGATGATAAGTTTTGTATAGAAATAAGGTTTCCTAATTTTAATAAGCCAAACAGTACTGGCGACACCTGTTACGTAGCCTGGAAAGCAAGCTGTAGCTTTACTTCCTGCGATGAAGCCCTTGCCAAATATAAAACCATATTAAAGCTATTAGAAGGCCCAACTGCTTACCAATCTATTTTTGATTGCAGCTGTTATTCTTTTGGTATTGGGCTACAGGAGCCAGCTTCAATAATAGCGTATAACCCGCAACGTTATACAACGCCCGATATGCTTTGCGATGCCGTTGAGCGAAGTAATAAATTAATTGAGTGTGAAGGGCTGAGGCTTGTAGAACATATTTTATTAAGGCCACGTTGCGAAGGCGATGAAATTTGTAAAAGCCTGAAACCTTTTACAGATAACACAAGCTGCGGTAACTGGCTTTGGAAGGACGACGATTTTTTAAATGGGGAAGCGGTTGAAAAACAAATTCCGTTTGTTCCGGGGGCAGACCCTTTTTCTTTTATTGCCACAATAATATTGCCTGCCTGGCCCAAACGTTTTCGCGATGCGGCCAACAGGGAGTTAGTAGAAACGATGCTTAACCGGGAGGCGCCCGCACATGTACTGCTACGTATTTTATGGTTAGCCCCTGGCGATACCTGCACCTTTGAAACCCTGTATAAAGAATGGGCATTTTGGCTGTCGCAAAAAGACGATGGCTGTGATAGGGCGGCTGCTGCATCTAACCTGGCGACTTTTATTTTTGATACGGCATTGGATTGTATGCCTGCCTGTACGGATTGCTTGCCTTGTGCCGCCGAAGCCTTACCTGTTGTGCCGGATTGCTTAAAAGAATCCTCCTGCAACAACACGAAATCAGCAGCTAATTTTAAACGGCTCAATGATATAAATGAATTATTTGGCTTGGGTAAATTTAATTGTGTGGATACCGGCACGCAGTCAGCCAGCTTAGCCATTGCTAACGATATGCCATTTGCAAATGACCCGATACAACTTGTCGATAGTGCTGTAATGCCGTCTGTGCCTGCATTTACGCAGATGTTGCCACAAGAAGCAGCTGAGCTGAACAGAAGGCATGCCAGGTACAAAAGTTATATTGAAAACCTACAGTTGGATGCTGGTGATATTTTATTATCAGGTGGCACATTAAATATTTTGGGTGGTAAAATACCCGCAAAAAGCATGGAAAAGATCAATCAAAAAATAATAGGGCTGTTTCAAAATGAAGGCGAAGAAAATACAGGGTTATCATCCATGCAAAAAGAGGGTCTGATTAAAAATTTTATTTTTGCCTACCTCGATAAAGTAGTTTTTAAAGAAAATGACCTATCAAAAATAGATCTGCTGGAAGTAAGTTTAAGTGTATTGCAACAAGCAGGCTTTAACATGCAGCAACTCTTTGAGGAGTGGCATGCCGAAGAAATAACTGCCTATCAGCCAAATATAGATATTGATAGCGTAAGGCAATTGCTGATAAAAAATTAATTGTATGCAACACATTATCAACAAACAGGTAATTGAATTAAGCCTTGCTAAACAGCAGGATGCTTTTAAAATACAGCATATTATCAGCAGCCATTATTACACTGAGCTATTGCCTTTGCTGGAGAAGGTATTTAATCAATATTCTACCGAAGATGAAGTGATGGTATTGGATAGGCTAGAAATTAACCTGGGCATCATCCTGCAAAAAGATATGGAAAAAGATAGATGGGATGATAGTATCCTATCGCCAGTAAAGAGGCGGCTGGAAGTAAGCCTTTCCTCTTTTTTAACGGATAAAACAGTAAGCCGTAACCCTCGTTTAATGAATGATTGCAGGCAATGGATATTTTACATGGAGCATGGATACCTTGGCTGGAACACGCTTTGCATCAATGAGCAATGGCACAATAATGTACTTTCAACACTGGCTACAGATTATGCTGGCATCAGCCTTTTAAGAAACCTTGTAGCATGGCATCCCTATGCTGTTTACAGGATAGCCATGCAGCATGAAGATGATTTTTTAATAAACCTAACGACCATACTAACTGCTAACAATCAGCAAAAGTTGATTGTTGCGATAGATGAAATAGTACTATTGTCGGGCAAGTTAGCAGCGCAGGATAATTTGCCCCTGCCAGTTTCCGGAAGCTTAAAAAAAATGTTATGGCAGCAAGTAATAACCACTGCCTCCAATGCCATTGATAATTTATCAACAGAAAAAATAATCACCGCATTGCTTTATCAGTACAGGGCACAATTGTCTGTATTTTCAATACAACGGCAACAGGAAACAATGAAGGCTGTTACCGCCATCCAGCCTATGCTGCAGCAGTTTTTTCAATCTTTTGGTAATGATAAAAAAGAAAGCCCACCCTTTGTTGATGATAATTTTAAAAGTACAAACACCCTTGATAAATATGAGGGATGGGCTAATAAGGAAGATGATAAAATGGTCAATAAGCTCAATGATACGGTTACTTCTTTAAGTCCCCCAACTAATGAAAATACTAAGAAAGGTTTGAGCGGGCAGATACTACCAAACGAGTCAACTGCAAAAGACGAAAGTTTTACAGCGTTGGATGACGGCTATGCGCAAGATAAAAAAAAGCAAATTGATAGTGAAGATGAATTTGCTAAGGCTACAAAAAAAGTTATAGAAAGTGAATCTATTCCAAACCAAAAAAATACGGGTATTGTATTAGGCGGCACGAACGAAATAATAAATGTAAATAATGCTGCTTCTGGCAACATGGGCAGTAACATAAAAAATGCGCCAAATCAAGGCAGCACTTCAGCACTCTCTGAAAACAATGCTATAAAAATGCCCGGTAACCTGTTGTTAAAGGAAAACCCTTTTACTGAAAATTTCGGCGATAACTACTCACTATGCAACGATATACCAAAAGACGGCATCTTTATCATTAACGCGGGTATTGTGTTAGCGCACTCTTTTATAGGTTTTCTTTTTAAGCGGTTAAGTCTGGTAGAAACCAATAATTTTAAAGATGCAGACGCACAGATAAAGGCCATCTTTTTACTACATTATTTATCAACCGGCAACACGACAGCTGCCGAGCATGAACTGGTGGTTTGTAAGCTGCTTTGTGCTTATCCTATTAATAGCCCAATACCTGCGGAACAATTTTTTTTACCAGTCGAATTAGAAGAAGCAAACGATATGCTGACGGCATTACTGCAACAATGGGGTAAGCTGCAAAATACGTCCATAGCGGGTTTAAGGGAAAGTTTCTTACAGCGCAAGGGTAAAATATTTACAAAAGGCGGGCGGATAATTATACAGGTAGAACAAAGCACCATAGATATCCTGCTGGATTATTTACCATGGAATTTAAGCATTATAAAATTGCCGTGGATGAAGGGGATGGTGCAGGTGGAATGGCGGTAATATCAACCTTTTTATAAATGAAAACAGCGGAAGCGAAGCCGGCCACAGCACAGGCACAAAAAATTACACAGCCTTTTTTTAACAAGGCTGGCGGAGCTTTGCTTTCTAAAAAAACATCCGAGGGGCAAGCTGCTTTTTTTTCTTCTCGCCAAAACAATTTTTTTAATGACGCTACCATACAAAAAAAGCTAACGGTTGGCCAGCCTAATGATAAATACGAGCAGGAGGCAGATGCTATGGCAGATAAAGTGGTGCAGCGATTAAGAAAAAACGAAAAAACGCCCTCCGCTTTTGAAACAGTAGTACCGTTAAAAACGGTTCAGGCAAAACCATTGGTACCAATTGCCAACATTACTCCATTAATACAAACCAAGTGCGCATCTTGTGAGCAAGAAGAAAAACTGCAAAAAAAGGACGAAGAGCAGGAGCCAGGTTTATTGCATGGCAAACTCCAGGAAAAGCCCATTTTTGAAAGCAACGTCAAACCGCCAGATGAAGATAATCGCTTCCAGCGCAAATGTGCTGATTGTGAAAAAGAACAAAAGCTGCAAAAAAAGGAAAACAATTTAGATGCAGGCTTTGCAAGACCCACGTTGCAATTAAAGCCAATTTTTGAAAGCAATGCTGCACCCGAAGAAAGGTTGCAACGCAAATGCGCCTCGTGCGAGCAGGAAGAACATCTTCAAAAACAAGAAAATAACGGTGGCGCACAATCAGCAACGCCCTCGGTTGAAAGTAGCTTAAGTGCTTCAAAAGGTGGTGGTAGCCCGTTGCCCGAAAGTACACGTGCGCAAATGGAAAGCTATATTGGTGCAGACTTTTCGGGTGTAAGGATTCATAACAACTCTGCAGCTGCAGAGTTAAGTAACAACCTGAACGCACAGGCTTTTACACACGGTAATGATATTTATTTCAATTCGGGGAAGTATGAGATAGGATCAAATGAAGGAAAGCATTTATTGGCCCATGAGCTGACACATACGGTGCAGCAAAATGGCGGTTTAGTCAATTCCATACAGCCTAGGCTTTTTGATGATAGGACGGAAAGGCAAAAAGTGGATGATGCACTGGCGTCAAAAGATTCGGGCGATGTGAAAGACATCGAAGATGTATATGCTGCCACTGAACCTGAAAGGATAAAGTTGCTTAATATTCTGATTGATCAATGGTGGGCGGGCAATTCTGATGAATCTATGATGGAAAAGATTTGGGATAGCTTTGGAGACAAGATGTTCAACATAGCATCAGCAAATATAGCGCTTTGGAAGAAATGTTTCGATAAAGGCGCTGACCTGGATGAGCTACCCCGGGTAAAGGGTATTAAGGCAAAATTTGGACAAGATGTACAGGCTCTTGCTAAACAATATATGGATTTAAACCGCAGCTATACCGAAGAAGAACTGCAAAGCCTTGGTTTGAATAACCCAGAAAAAACAAGCGAGGAAGATAAATCTCGTGTAATGAATGAGCTTAAGCTGGCTGCGGAGTTCGTTAAAAAAGCACAGGATGGTCAAGTCAGGCTGAAGCAAATGCGCATTGTTGGTGCCGATATTTTACCCTGTTATGGTGAATTCTGTATGATGCAGACACTTCCCGCCACTTTCAATCCAGAAAAACCTCCAGACTTTCAGGACAGGGGCAAGGATGAACAGGAGCTGCCTACTTGGGCTGAGGCAAAGAAGCAATATGATAGATTGACGGGCACTATCATTGGGCTCAGCAATCAGTACCCTAGCATATATGCATTGGTAAGAGATGAGAAAGTAGGGGAATTCTATAATGCTGATACTGCCCAAGCAAAGGCCATTGTCAATCAATCGCTAAACAATGTATTAAAATATATTGCCATCACAATTGAAAAAATTGATAATGGTGATATATCTTTTTATGATCTTGTGCCAATTCATCAGCAGCTGTTTGATGGTTCGAAAAAGGGGCAGAGCCAGGTTAATTGGAATGAGGAAAGCTATAAATGGGTTGCTGAGAATGATGTTTCTGCTCATGAATCCAAAGAATTCTGGATTACCATTGGCCTTACCACACTGGCAGCGGCCGCTTTTGTAGTAGCAGAGCTGGCTACGGCCGGTACTGCTACTTTCGCTATAGCTGCTGGAATTGGCATTGGTATCGGTGCCGGCCAGGCTATCAACAGTTGGGATCATTATATGTCTCTTACGGATGCATCAAAATCCAATGTAAACGACGAGACGGCACTTGTAAGCCAGGGCCAAGCAAGTGCCGCCCTTTTTGAAGCCATCCTTAACACTGCTTTTGTCTTTATCGACTTGTATGCGCCCGTTGCAAAAGGAATAAGAGCGGCCACTAAAGTGGGAGAAGAAGCTGTGGAAGCTGGAAGCAAGGTTGCAGGCAAGGAAGCCCTGGAAAAAGCAGAAAAGGATTTGGCTGAAAAAGCTGCCGGGGAAATGGCGCAAAAGTCTGCCGAAAAGAAGGCGGCTGAACAGTTGGCAAAAGAGGCAGGAGAAAGCGGTGGGAAGGGGCTAAGCAAGACTGTATTGGAATCCCTGAAAGAAATTTTTAATGGATTTACTGAATCTGTTAAGAAATGGGGCAAATGGGTCTTCGAAAAGTTAGGCTTTAAGTCTTATGAAGTTGTTGATGAGGGTGAGTTTCTGGTTCTATATGGCATCCGGTCCAGAATTCAGTTGGCCAGGTTCCGAAAAGCATCCTTGGAACAGTTTCTGGTCGAAATGGATGATAACCTGGCCGATATATTAACGAAAAGAGCCACTAAGCTTTCCAAATCACGAGCCGCAATGGCCGCTGGTAACGATTTGCTCGGTTATGCGTTAAGGAAAGATGGTATCCTTATGTCGGAGAAGTTAGGTGAAGAAGTGGCGCAGATCCTCGTAGAAAAAAAGTTTCCTGGTGCGGTGCTGATGCACATTGGCGAAGGGTCGGGCACGCTTGACCTGATCTACCAATTACCTTCTGGTGAATTTCTCGTAATCGAGGCAAAAGGCGCAGGTGGCAGGCTGGGAACCAGAATGGTTGCCGGAGTGGAAGTACAACAAGGCTCAAAGACCTATTTGAAAGATGTTATCAAAAGTATGATAGAAAGAGGGTCAAAAGCAGGTGCCAGTGCTGAAGAAAAGGCGCAGGCTAGGGAAGCGTCCAATCTGCTGAAATCTTTGGATAAAAATCAGGTACGGTTTGGACTGGTGAAAGCACCAATACCCAAACCCGGCGAAACTTTTATCGATGCAGCGTATAGGGAATTTTTGATCATGTAAAATGACGATATTTAAAAGGAAAAATATTTAATTTATGGTAAACAATATCGATATCGAGTCTGTAAAGTTTCAGCTTGATCTGATCCAGGATAGGCTTATAGATACTAAAAAGACCATTAAGGAAGGTGTCGGAAAAGACATAATCCAATCCATTTATTACGGCCTCTTTGACGACTCACTAGATGCTGCTGGATTTTTGGACTACTTGGGTGAACCGGAAGAGAAGATTTATGCATGCCTGAAGGATGCGGCTCATGCGGGCATGGTTCTTTTCCAGTATCAAGGAAAAACAACCGCCCATTATTTTGAGCTTCCAGAATTTGATGAACATACCTTCATCGACTATTCCGTCACTAATCCTTCTATTTATGTGAGGGCTATTTATGCTGCCGCAATTGTATCAGAAATGGCAATTATAAAAGGGTTGATCAGTATTCCTGTCGATATGCTTTTAAAAGGCCAAGAACTGGTGAAGGACGATTTGGTTAATTTTCTTCGGTACATCCCAGCAATCATAGGACAGCCTGCGGCCTTTGTGCCATATCCACAAAAAACATTCTGGTCTATGCAACAAAATGTGCTAAAGGCGGTGCTGGAAACCCCAGACCCGACGGAGGAGATTAAAAAATTGGAACAATATCTGACAAAATATTATAGCAAGGAGCAATATGAATACAAAGCGGAGAGATTGTATTTACTTCCTGTACATGGTCTGAAGGCCATTCAGAAATTAAAGGATAAGTTGTAACTCAAAAAAAGGCTATAAAAATTAAAGTTGTTTGAAATGATTAGAAGGGCATCCATGGATGATGATTTTTAAGAAGGCTGGCTTACCTGGGATGATAAATTGTATAATTTTTTAATTGGCAGCAGGTTAGATAAAGTAAGGCATCTTATAAATGAAAAATGATAATGAGCATTTAGTTGCTATAAAATTTGGGGCTATTACGCAGTACCTGTATTCAACTTTAAAAACCCGGGTACATATTGACATGGCATCATGCCCCATAAATTTATCTCTAAATAATTGCATCCCAAATAAAATAACCTTATTTTGATGGTTCATAAAGTACAATTTTTTCTCTCTATACTTCCCAACAAACCTGCAACTGTTTATGATACATTTTAAAATTAAAACATCATGTCATACCGTTCACGTTTATACAACCACCGCAACACACAATCGCCAGATGCAAAGGAAAAGCCCTTCTTTTCACACCAGCAAGAAAGTAATAGCCACCAGGGCAAAGGCTCTTTTTTTCAGGCAAAATTAAATGTAAATAAACCCGGCGACCAGTACGAGCAGGAGGCCGATAGCGTGGCACATGCAGTAGTAAATAATACTGCTGCTTCACCGGTTGTGCAACATAACAAAATAAGTAGCATCCAAAGGCTTTCTTCGTCAAAAGACGAAGAGAAATTCAGCACCAATGATGCACGTATGCGAAGTGATAAGGAGGTACAAAAAATGCCTGCCGATGCTGAAAAAGAAAAACAAAAAGGCGTACAAAAAAAGGAGGGCCCATTAAAAGAAGAAGATAAATTAAGTGCCGGCAAGCCAGTACAAAAAATGGATGGCCCGTTAAAGGAAAAAGAGAAAGAAAAAGAAACCACAGCACCGATACAAAAAAAACAAGATAGTAGCCCTACAACAGCATCGCCACAAATATCCAGTACTATGGAAAGCAGTGCGGGCAAAGGGCATAGCTTGCCTGCAAATACAATGAAAGAAATGAGCAATTCTTTCGGTGTAGATTTTAGTGGCGTAAAAGTACATGACGATACAGAAGCAGCGCACATGAACAAAGAGTTAAACGCACTGGCATTTACGCATGGCAACGATATTTATTTTAATGCAGGAAAGTATAACCCTCAAAATACCAGTGGTAAATTTTTACTGGCGCACGAGCTTACGCATGTAGTGCAACAAAATAATAGTGTAAACAAATCAGCTATCCAAAAAGATGATGACAATAGCCGCGACCCATCTGCCCGCGACCCTTTAGCGGTACAGCCTGGCGGGCCATTGGATATGAACGACCAGATGTTTACTTTAAAGAGAAACAGTGATGGTACTTTTGAAGGATGCGGCCCTATACCCGGGGGTGCGCCGGGAAGTGACAATGCTTGTATCAATGCAGATTCTTTTGATAAGATAAAAAGTTATTTTAAACCCAAGCCTTCAACATCTTTTGTTGATCGCCCGGCTAATTGCCCGACCGAAAGATGGAATACCGTGTATAATTTTTGCTGTCCGCCAGATAAGCACATAGACCCTCAAAATAAAT
>JANXVN010000052.1 GCA_025351645.1 Ferruginibacter sp. | reverse complement strand
CGAAAATATCAGCAGCAAAAATTTTCCCCGCGATAGTTGAAGCAGCGTGTGGTACCAGCTAATACGATCTAAAAAATTAATGCCTCTTTTTTCTATATTTGGTGTGCCGTCTTTATTTACAAAGCGGCCACCATAATCCGACGAGTTGGAGCCAAAACCTGTATTTATTTGTGCTGTTGCCTTTGTACTGATTTTGCCGGGTAATGCCATAAAGTAAGGTATATTTGATTGTTATTGTAAATTAAAGATAAAGCCAGATATGCAGCATAAATTATTAGAAATATTACGGTGCCCTGTAACAAGAAGCAAGCTAACTATAAAAATAATTAAAGAAAAAAAACGGCTTTTTGGTGAAGATACTTTTACAGTAGTTGAAGAAGGTGTTTTATTTGCAGATGCAGGCTGGTTTTATCCAATTGTAAAGGGGATACCGCGTTTATGTGTAGAATCTTTTTTAGACCATGAGTCCTTTTTAAAAGAAAACCTGGAAGATTATGCAAGTCGCAGAGAAAATATACTTTTAGAGCAGGGCGACCTTTTAAAGTATGTGGTAAAAAAGAACAAGCGCACCAAACAAAGCTTTACAAAAGAGTGGGGCGTTTACAATTATAAAACCGACAAGACCTGGGATGCGGATGATGAAGGGATGATAGGCAGGTTTTTGAAGGAAACCGATGAGGCCATCGATACTTTAAAAGGCAAGGTGGTATTTGATGCAGGCTGCGGCAATGGGAAATTGAATGGCTTGCTCGGTGAAAAAGGCATTACCAATATTGGGATGGATTTTAGCAATAGCATAGAAGCAGCTTATGCAAACAGCACTTCTGCCAATGTGCATTTTATACAGGGCGATGTGCAGTTTCCGCCAGTGGCATTCGGTTACTTCGATATAGTGCATAGCAGCGGCGTATTAATTTGCACTAACAATACCGAGCTTTCTTTTAGCTGCCTGGCACCAACAATTAAAAATGGTGGCAAAATGAGCGTATGGTCCTATCATCCCCGTAAAAATTTTTTGCACAACTTTTTTAATTCAATCCGTTCTGTAAGTTCAAAGCTGCCGTTGACGCTGCAATATTATTTGTATGCTGCAACACTTTTTCCTGTTAGTTATATTGTAAAAAAGATAAAAGGAAACCCGCAAAATTCCCGTGAAATGATGGTGGATATACTAGACTGGTTTACACCCGAATTTAGGTGGGAGCACGGCCATAAAGAGGCTGCTGCATGGTTTTATAAAAGGCAATTTTGCAAAGTGAAAGTAACTACTGACGAGTTGTTCGGCTTCAATGTTATAGGCGAAAAGAATACTGCTTTATAAAGATGTTTCTATGGCAGCCTACTTTGTTAAGTAACTTCCTACTTTTATAATAGAAGTTGAAGTGGTAACCCTTTTTATTAGTTTAATAACGTTTAATAGATGTTCATATGCCCGGAACTCCTTTGGTTAGTATTGTTTGCATAAGCATGAATCATGAGAAATTCATCAAGAAGTCTTTTCTTTCGGCAATCAGGCAAACTTATCCTAACACCGAAATTTTATATGTAGATAATAATTCTTCGGATGCTTCTTTTGAAATTGCGGATGAAATTTTTAGTGCATCAGGCTTGGCTTACGAAGGGATCAAAAGAGAAAGCAGTTTCAACTTGTCTTCTAATATAAATGTAGCACTTAGTGGTGCCAGGGGAAAGTATGTTACTTTTTTAAGTGCCGATGACTGGTGGAAACCTACCAACCTCCAGGAAAAAATTGACTATTATGAAAGACATCCGCAGTACGGGCTGCTTTATGGTAGTTGCTATATCCATTACTATGATACAGGTAAAACAATAAAAGAAAATAGCAGCAGTTATAGTGGATGGGCTTTAAAAGAGGTAGTAAAAAGAAATTTTGTAAATGCGATCGGCGTAATTATAAAAAAAGAAACACTAGATACTGTTGGGTTATTTGACGAAAATTCTCCTATAGAAGATTGGGATATGTGGATCAGGATTGCAGAAAAGTATGAAATAGGATTTTTTGATAAGCCATTGGTATATTATGGAAGGCAAACAGGCAGCAACATAAGCGACAACAAGGCTTATATGAAAAATGGAAATGAATATATTTTTAAAAAGTATGCCAAGTATACAAAAGAGATAGCGTCAGCCCGGCATTTTTATAAATTAGCTAATATTTACGATACAGCAACCGAAAATCCGAATTTAGACAATTTCTTGCAATTGCTAAAAAATTTTCAATTTACAGTTGGTCATTTTAAGCACTTGGTAAAATGTACGCTTGGTATTTTTAATATCAAGATTAAGCCTGCTAAGTGACCTGTAATTCGAGTTTAATTTACCCGTCAATAAAATTGCTTAGTAAGATAATATAACACAGAAATTCAGGTAGCCATTATGGTCCAAAAATATTTTCGGCAAGGTTATATGCCATTTATTATTTGGTAGCCATTATCAAGTGCCCCAACAGTAATTAAGCCGTGTCTATTAACAACATAATTAAATCCTGCTTTTTGATGATTGAAAGAAAAAAAATATTATGGCTGGCAGGTTGGTACCCCAATATAATAGATGGGTATAAAGGAGATTTTATACAACGCCATGCAAGGGCAGCAGCTATTTATAGTGATGTTTTTGTTATTCATATCGAAAAATATATTGGGCATGATGCAATTCAGGATACAAACGCTGTAGTAGATGGCGTTACGGAACACCTGCTTTACTTAAAAGCTAAAAAAAACTTCTTTGAAAGGATAACCACACACCGGAAATGGCTGGTACTATATAAAGGAGCTGTAAAAGAATATATTGCAGCAAATGGCCTGCCAGATGTTGTACATGTGCAAGTGCCATACAATGCGGGAATAATAGCCCAATGGATAAAAAGGAAATACAACGTGCCTTACATCGTAACAGAACATTACGGAATTTATAATAATGAAGTGGCTGATCCATTTGTTAAACGCAGCTTTTTATTTAAGCAGCTAACAAAAAGTATAGTAAGGGATGCAGCTTTATTTGTGCCGGTAAGTGAATCTTTAGGCGAAGCCGTAAATAAGCTGGTGCTTCACAAAAAATTTATAGTGGTGCCCAATGTTGTTGATTGCAGTATATTTTTTTATAAGCCGGTGCCTATTTCAAAGTTTAGGTTTATCCATGTATCTAACATGATTGCTTTAAAAAATGTGGAAGGCATTATTGCCGCTTCAAAAATATTGCATCTTAAAAAGATTTGTTTTGAATTGATACTGGTGGGGCCAACAAGTAGCAAAATAAGCGAAATAGTAAAAAGCGTAGGTGCGGAAAGCTATATTTTATTTACCGGAGAGATACCCTATAAAGATGTTGCCGTGGAAATACAGCAGTCTAACAGCCTTATATTATTTAGAATATTGAAAACAGCCCCTGTGTTATTGGCGAGGCATTGTGTTGTGGCGTACCCGTAATTGCCACCAACGTTGGCGGCATACCAGAACTGGTGAATAATACAAACAGCATTTTAGTGCCACCTAAAAAGGAAGAGGGATTAGCCGCCGCCATGGAAAGCATAATGAAAAATTACCAAAGGTTTAATAGGGCTGCAATAGGCCATGATGCAAAAAATAAATTCAGTTATTCGGTTATTGGCAGACAATTGGCCAATTTATACCAAATGGTTGCTTCCGCTAAACCGTAACTTAATAATTATTTAAAAATAAATAACATCGTGCACAATTTAATTAGAAACCATGCGTTTATACTACGGTTTTTCATAGGATATTGGATTTTAATGCGGGCTGGATTTCTATCCGGCCTTATTTTTTTCTCTTGTTGCTGCTTCTGAAAATGCCAGTAATTTATCTACTTCAACTTCTGGTTTACAATAAATAACCCGCCTTAAGCAGCTATGTGCAGTAAATGGCACTTCATGTTGTTTTTTCTACCGATAAAAAAATAATAA